>JACQPF010000412.1 GCA_016207625.1 Elusimicrobiota bacterium
AGAGAAACTTCGGACATGGGGGCGATCGCCACCACCGAGGAACCCCCGCCCACGGACGGGGAATGGCAAAGACAACAATGGTGATGAGAAGCGGATTCGGTCCCGTGGTCGGAGTCCGCGTGGGCGCCATGGAAAGCCAGCGCCAACACGGTCCCAAAAGCCAACAGGAAACCCAACCGTCGAAGGTGTCTTCGCATAGACATACGAATACCATTTTTTTCGTATTGAATACAACCGTTTGCTCCATTTTTCACCAACGATAAGATTTGGCTGTTTTGTTGCGTATAATTTTAAGGGAAACGAATATGATGAAAGCATGGACCACCATTGTTTGGCTGCTGTTGTTCCTGCCGACACTGCTTCTAGCCGGCGGCAAACCCCTGGTGTTCCCGAAACTTGAAAAAACGGCCCAGGGGTTTGCTCTGGGGGAGAGCGGGGCCACCCTCGTCGGCCTTAACGCCCTGGGCACAAATCCCGCGGGCTTGCCCACCCGCCGCCCTGAAATTCTCAGCCAATACCAATCTCTCCTGGCCGATCGACGCCTTGCGCTCTTGGGTTTTTCACATCCCCTAAGCCGTTTCCCAGGCACATTGGCGGTGAGTTACCTCAACATGACCACGAGCAAATTGGACCGTCGCGACGAATACGGCAAGGCCGCCGGCGATTTCTCCGTCCAGGACCAAATGGTGGCCCTCAGTTGGGGGGTTCCTCTAAGCCGAACACCTCTTGCCCTGGGGATCAGCGTCAAGCACTATCGATTTCGACTGGATTCTTTTTCAGCGGCCACCACGGCGCTGGATGTGGGGGCCCGTTTCAAGATGGGCGTCCTGCCCGTCGAAGCGGATCTCGCGCTTCTGAACGCCGGCCAAGGCGTGACACTTACTCAAAAGGAATCCCCCCTCCCGACGCGGGCGGCGTTTTCTTGGGCCTATCAAATGATGAACCCGCTCGCGCTCCTAGGCGGAATGACCTACTCCTTGCCTGACCATGAAACCCGTGCGTCCCTGGGAATGGAAATGCGGCTTGGGACCAGGTTGATTTTTCGGGGGCGATATTCGGTTTTGTCCGGCGGTTCAGGTGGCAGGCTCCAAGACCTGGCTCTGGGCCTGGGCGTAAATTTTCTGAAGGGTATCGTTCTCGATTATGCCTTTGAGCCGTTGGACGGCGCTCTCCGGAGTTCCGAGGGGACGGGTTTGCATAAAATGACCATGACCTATGCATGGGACGAAAAAAAATGAAATCAACCGCGCTCTTTATTTTCCTCTTTTCGTTGGCGCTGATCTCCCTTGTCCCCCAAAGGGTTCGGGGAGGACCTCTGACCCCGGAAGGGGTGACGGCCTTCTGGCCTTTCGATGAGGAGCCGGAGGCTTCCGAGTTCAAGGACCTCTCGGGGTCCTTCCGCCTCATGACGTGCTCCGGCGCCGGCTGCCCTGCCTCGGGCGCGGAGGGCGCGCGGGGAAGCGCGCTCGAATTCAACGGATCAAACGGTCCTCTCGTCATCCCCGGTTCCCGCGAACTCTTCCCGCCCGAAAACTCCACCATGACCATCGCCTGTTGGTTCAAGTGGACGGACATCAACCATACCCCTGACTGGGATCAGCCCATTTTTGTCAAGGAAAACAACTCGGGGTTTGTTTTCGGCCTTTATGGCGGAAGGCCCTACGGAGGCGAAGATAAAGCGTTGGCTTTTTGGTCAACAGAAGACGCCTATAACCCGAGCATCGCCATTTCCACGCGCGTGCAAGCGGGGCGCTGGTATCATACCGCGCTGACCTACGACGGAAGGATGGCGCGTCTCTATCTGGACGGCCAACTCGCCATGGAGGATGAAGGCGCGTTCACCGCCACCTACGGGGATTTTCATCTCGGCGGGGACGTGGACGACCCGCGCCGGCGTTTCTCCGGCCTGTTGGACGACGTCATCCTCTCAACCCGGTGTCTCTCCGGCGAGGAGGTGGCCGCCCTTTACGACAGCTATTCGAGCGGCGGTCCCATGCCCGATTCGGGGAACAACCCCGACGTGCAGGCCGTCCTTCCCCAAATCACGCCCGCCCAAAATACGGTCCAATTGATTTTCCGGGCCCCCGACCCAGACTTCGATGTCGTAAGGATCGACGTCACAGGGCTGCCTTCCTGGGCCCGATACGACCAAGCCCGCGCGGCCCTGACATGGTTGTCCAACGAGCAGGCGGGAACATACGACGTGAGCGTGACCGCTACGGATTCCGGCGGCCGCTCCAGCACCAAGATCGTGACCATCCCCGTTACCGGCGAGGTGTGGTTGGCCAAACGGCTGGACAGCCAGCCCGGCGCGGGCACCGAAGCCGATCCCTTTGACGCCGGGACCCAGGACAAGTTCGACAAGCTCATGAAATCCTTCGGGCCCTACACCACCGTCCATATCGGCCCGGGAACCTTCGAGACCAAAGGATACCACGAATACCTGAACAGTCTTGACGTTCGCGGAACCCCCTACTGGTCGCCCAAGCCGGGGTGGAAGATCCTGGGCTCCGGCATGGATGTCACGGTCCTCCGGCTGGTGATCGCGGAAAATGAGGCGGACATGGTCGGCAAATACGCCGTCATCGGCAGTTGGGCGCAGGACTGGGATGACTATTTGGAAGTGTCCGACATGACTTTGGACAGCAATCTCGACGGCCTGCCCATCCCGGTGAAGACGAAAGTCACCACGGGAGGACTCATCGCCTCCGGGAGCCACATCCTCATCCGGCGGGTGAAATTCATCAACTACGGCTCCTATAGCGGGGCCTTGGAAGCCTTTGCCTTGATCGGGGACGCCCACGCCGACTACATCGTGGAAGATTCCACCTTCACGCAGCCGGCGGGCGACAAACTGATCACCCAATTGCTTTTGAACGGCTCGAGCACGTATTATCCTCCGGAACCGTCCGGAGGCGAAGACTTCAACCCCATCGTCCGCCGTTGCTTTTTTGACGGCACGGGAAACGAGAAAATGACTCAAGGGATCTCCGTGGAAATCTGCAACCGGGGCCTGGCCGAGTTCAACCATGCCAAGAACATGTCCAGCGGCTTTTACCAAGACACGGGGCACACCGGGGGCGTCACGGTCCGAAACAACCATTTCGAAAACGTGGCCTGGGGCATCCAATGGAATTTCAATACGAGCAAGACGCAGATTTTCCCGTCCAGCCTGGACGAGGCGGTGGTGGAGGACAACCAGATCGAGCTGGACCCGAACCCTGATTACACGACGTGGGTGGTCGGGGTTCTCGCCGACGGCGACACAGATCCTTCGCTCGCGGGCCGGCCCTACGATTTCGGCCGTCTCGTGGTTCGGAACAACGACATCCGCTTTTCGTCCAGAGAGTCTCCCCAGCCGGACCTCTATGGATTGCCCGTGCTGATGAAGAACGCGGACAGGGCCGAAGTCGAGGGCAATGTCTCTGGCCTGGGAACGAACCCGCGATTCATCTGGCACAACCAGATCCTGTGGGGGCCAGCCGATGAATTGGCCGATTATCCAACGGGACGTCTGACCCTGAGCAACAACCGCACCACGGAGGGTAACCCGCTGTCCCTCTACCCGCCCATGCGGGCGCCGGACATCGCCCCCGCCGTCGTCCAAGTCGGGCAAGACCTGCTTGTCGATATTTCCGGAGTCACTTCAATGGCAGGCCTACCGTCAGGAGCCCGATATGACCGCGGCCAATTCCGCTGGAAACCGGCGGCGGGCCAGGGGGGCCGAACCATCGTCCCCTTCAACCACGGACAGCGGAGCCTGTTTATTACCGTGGATGAACCCGCCGCCAGGCTCTCCCAACGGCTTTCGGGCTATTGGATGTTGAACGATTCCACCGGCACGGTGAAATTCCTCGACTCATCCGTGACGCAGGAGAGAGCTTCCTGCCCGGAAGGACTCTGCCCCAAGGCGGGTGTCCCCGGCCGTTTCGGGACGGCGGCTCGGTTCGACGGATCCCAGACGCTGTCCGTTCCCAACGATCGGAACCAAGTCCTGCCGCCGGACGACGGAGCCTTCAGCCTGTCCTTCTGGTTCAACGCCTCAAATCTCGCCAACTACCAAATGCTCCTTTCCAACGATGTGGGCGCCTCCGGCGCCTCCGGCTTCCGATGCGGTTTCCGGGGCGAGGCGGGGAACATGCGCTTGGTCTTTTGGTCGACGGAAAGCGGCGGCGACATCGAGGCGTGGTCCAACACCGTGATCTCTCCCGGACAATGGCATCACGCGGCGGTGAGTTACGACGGCGTTTCCGCCAAGCTCTATTTGAACGGCGTGCAGGACGGACAGACCGGCCGCTGGGGGAAAGACGATTTCGGCCGGGTGAAATCCAACACTCAAGCTCTGATCGTCGGCGGCGGCTCCGGTTGGTATAAATTCGAAGGCATCCTCGACGATTTGGCCGTTTGGCAACGGGCCTTGACGGCCGAAGACGCGCAAACCCTTTACCGGCAAGGGGACCCGTTTTATGAGCCGCCGCCCGCCGCCCCGGAAGCGGCGGCGGTGGACGTTTCCAGCCCCGCTGTTCGCGGAATCACCGTGACCGGTGTCACGGCGGAAAGCGCAGTGGTCGGCTGGGAGAGCTCCGAAGACGCGGACGGCGCGGTGGAATATGGAACCGGTGGAAGCTTCAGCCAAAGCGCGAAGGACTCGTCTTTTTCCCGGGCCCACGCCTTAACGTTGACGGGCCTCCTTCCCGACACGCCCTGTTTTCTCCGCGTGCGCGCCGAGGATAGGGCAGGGAATAGAATAGTACGGTGTCGGAGGTCTTCACCTTCAAGACCGAAGCCCAACGCTTCTTCATCCTCCTCGACCCGAACCAGTCGGGACAAGTGGGGGATTTGGCGTCTCTCCTGGCCGCCCAGGTGACGATACCCGCGGGGACATTTTCCCAGCCGGTTACCGTCGAAATCCGCTTTATGGATGAAGACGCCTCCCTGAAAAGCGCCCGGGAAAAGGATGAAAAAGAAAAACGGCTGACTTCCGTCGGAACTCGCGTGGACATCACGGCCAGGGAAACCGCCACCCAACGGGTGGTTCGCAGGCTCAATCAACCCGTGGAGGTTTCGTTCGCCTACGACCCCGCGGCGGCCGGCGACTCCTCGGCCCTGGGTATTTTCTATTGGGACGAAGTTCGCCTGGAGTGGCGCGCGGTTCCCACCCCCCGCGTGGACGCGGCCCGCCGAACCATCCAAGTGTCGGTGGACCACTTCACCCTGTTCGCGGTTTTTTCCGCGCCCCCGGAAGATGTGTCGGGATTCTCGTTCCGGGACGTCTTTGCTTACCCGAAC
>JACQPF010000413.1 GCA_016207625.1 Elusimicrobiota bacterium
GCCGCCGGAAAGGGCGCTTCGCAAGGATTGGAGGATGAACCCATAAATTTCTTCTTCGTGCGAGAGGCGGATCTCCCTTTTTGCGGGATGGACGTTGACGTCCACCAAAGAAGGGTCGACTTCCAAGAAGAGGACCGCCAACGGGTGCCTCCCGGAAGGCAAGCTCCCGCGGTAGGCTTCATAAAGCGCATGCGTGATCCGGCGGTGGACCACGGGGCGGTTGTTGATGAGGAGCCGCTGGGTGCGGGCGCCGGCTTGATGGGAATGGATGTCGGAGACCCACCCCCAGACGTTCATGAAACGGCCGGATTGGCTGACGGGTTTAAGGGCGCCGAGCCGGTCCTTTCCCCAGAGCGACTGGAGGCGCTCGAGAAGCCCTTCGACGGGAGGGATGTTTTCTCTCGACGGATGGAGGGACAAGACGTCCTTCTTTTCCGACGAGACCTGAAAGTGGATGCCGCGGGAGGAAAGGGCGAGGTCCTCCAGCGTGCGGAAGAGGAGGCCTTTTTCGGTCGCGTCCGATTTTAAGAATTTCCTTCGCGCCGGGGTGGAGAAAAACAGGTCTTCAACGAGGACCGTGGTCCCCGCGGGGGCGCCCGCCGGCCCCTCGCGGAGGACCTTCCCCCCTTCCATGGCGATGGACCAGCCTTCTTTGGCTCCCGTCGGCCGTGTGATCAACTGGAACCGGCTGACAGCGGCGATGGACGGCAATGCTTCGCCCCGGAACCCGAAGGTGCCGATTTTTTCGAGGTCGTCAAAAACGGAAATTTTGGAGGTGGCGTGGCGTTCCAGGGCCAGGCGGGCATCTTCCGGCGTCATGCCGCAGCCGTCGTCCGTGACGCGGATCCTTTCCCGGCCGGCGCCGTTCCACTCCACGGAGATGCGCTTTGCGCCGGCATCGACGGCGTTTTCCAGGAGTTCCTTTAGGACGGCCGCCGGGCGCTCCACCACTTCGCCCGCGGCAATGCGGCTGATGAGGTCTTCGGGGAGCTTATGGACGGTCATTTCATCCGGACGGCCTTGCCGCAGAGAGGCCAATAGGTGCAATCCCGGAAACAGACGTCTTTCAAGCCGAACGAAAGCTTGAGCTCGCAGTTTTGGAAATCCTCCGCCATCAAGTTGATGCGTTTCGTGAAGTCATGCGAGACGTGGTTGAATTTCACGCCGACGTTCGTCGTGTCGCCTTTCCTCTCCTCCCAGGTGACATGACCGTTCAGCTCCACGCCTTCAAGACCGGGAACGTTGAGGATGATTTTGAGGCGCGTATCGCCCGTGACGTGGGCGAACACGACCAAGGACATGCCTCCGACGGACAGGTTCGTCAGCACCGCCGGTACCTCCCGGGGATGTTCGTCCTGAACAAACAGCTCCACGGGCTCAGCCAAATCCCGGATGACCGGAAAACGCTTGTGTTTCCTTCTCTCGTCTTTCACTCTGAGTTCCCCCTTGTTTCGCTGATCCGTCCTTCTTTCCCCCGGGCTTGTTGAACGAGCAGGCTCAGTTTCTGCAGGGCTTCCAGGGGCGTGAGGGAGTTGGGATCGATTTGCTTCAACTCCTCCAAAATCGGGTGGTGCGAAAAGAAGTCCAGCTGGTTCGTCGGCGCAGAGCCGCCCGGCTCTTCCGAAGGTTTTTGATCGTCCGGCGGCTGGCCCGCCTGGGGCCGGCGTTCCAGCGCCTCCAGGATGGACCGCGCCCGCGCGACGCAGTCGGAAGGCAGGCCGGCCATTTCCGCCACGTGCACGCCGTAGGACCGGTCCGCGGGACCCGGCAACACCTGGTGGAGGAAAACGAGTTCGGTCCGCCCGTCGGGGAGAGTCCACTCCCGAACGGCGGCGTGATGGTTTTTCACGCCGGGCTTCTGGCGGGCCAGCTCGGTCAACTCGAAATAGTGTGTGGCGAAGAGGACCTTCGGCCCCATCTGGCCCTCTTTGCGGTGCAGGTGCTCGATGACGGCCCAGGCCACCGCCATGCCGTCGTAGGTGGACGTTCCACGGCCCACCTCGTCCAGGACCACAAGGCTTCGTTGCGTGGCGTTGTGCAGGATGTTGGACACTTCCTGCATCTCCACGAGGAACGTGGATGCTCCCCCAGCGAGGTTGTCCCCGGCGCCGATGCGCGTGAAAATGCGGTCGAGGATGCCCATTTCCGCCGATTCCGCCGGAATGAAAGACCCCATTTGCGCCATGATGGCCAGGAGCGCCGCTTGCCTGAGATAGGTTGATTTCCCGGCCATGTTGGGACCCGTCACCAAAAGGATCTGGTTCTCCCACCCGTCGATCAAGACATCGTTCGGCACGAACGGTGTGGAGGCGTCCGTGGAGGCCAGGGCGCGCTCCACAACGGGGTGGCGGCCCTTTTCGATGAAGAGGGTGCTTTTGTCCGTCATGACGGGCCGGACGTATCGCCCTTTTTCCGCCGCTTCGGCCAGAGAGGCCAGGGTGTCCAGGCGGGAGAGGGCATCGGACAGGCCCCTCAGGGGCTCACGGTGTTTCAGCACTTCCGACCGGACGCGCGCGAAAAGCTCCGCTTCCAGCGCCTTGGCTTTTTCTTCGGCCCCCAGGATCTTGTCTTCTTGAGCTTTCAATTCGGGCGTGATGTAGCGTTCGGCATTGGCCAGGGTCTGTTTCCGGATCCATTCCGCCGGAACTTTAGATAAGTTGGCCCGCGAAACCTCCAAGTAATAGCCGAAGACGGAGGTGTACCCGATCTTCAGGGACCCGATCCCCGTGCGATCGCGCTCCTCGGCTTCCCGCCGGGAGATCCAGTCCCGGCCGTTCTTCGCCGAGTCCCGAAGCTCATCCAACTCCGGCGAAAAGCCGTCGCGGATGATTCCTCCATCCGCGATCTTCAGAGGAGGGTCGTCGGCCAGAGACGTCTCGAGGAGAGCGGTGAGCTCGTCCGACGGCTGGAGGTTCTCCAGGATCGGCTTGAGTGGATGGGGTTGGTCCGGCAAGAGCGGTTTCGCATGGAAAAGATCTTTCAGCGGCGGAACCAGGCGGAGCGTCCGCCGAAGGGCCCCCATGTCCCGGCCCGAGGCGTTCCCGGCGGTCAGGCGCCCGAGGATCCGCTCGATGTCCGCGGAGTTTCGGAGGATCTCCACCATCTCTTTCCTCTGAGCGCCGAGCTCCAAAAAATAATCCACGCAATTTTGCCGGTGGCGTATGGCTTCCAGGTTCCGCAAAGGGTGGAGGAGCCACCATTTCAATTTCCGCCCGCCCATGGGAGTGACCGTATGGTCCAAGACGTCAAGGAGACACGGGGTTCCCCTGCGAAGCAAATCCAAATGGTCGATGGCGCGGTCGTCCAGCGCGAGGAACTCGTCCATGCGATATTGGCGCGGCGGCTTGATGTGGCTGAGAGCGTTCGGCTCATTTTTCCCCACGTAGAAAAGCACGGCGCCCAC
>JACQPF010000414.1 GCA_016207625.1 Elusimicrobiota bacterium
AGCTTGAACGCCTCGCGAAGCGTGAGAGGGTGGAGCCGGAGTCCCACGATCCGATCAACCTGCCAAGTTTTTAACGCTCTCGAAGGAATACGTGGGATGATGTTGCGACGGGTCCCAATCCGTGATGAAGCAATAGCGCGAATGCCCGTCTTCCGGCATCCAGCCGCACCAACGGCAATACTCAAGGATTCCTCCGTTCCCCAGAGGTTTCCGAATCAGGCAAGACTCGATCACGTAGCGCCGCAACTGGTGGATTTCCCTTTCCATCTCGCGTATGCCATCGAAATACCTCTTAAAATCCTCAGCCGCCTGCCGCTTTTCCTCCTCAAACGCGGCTATTTTCCTCTCCAGCTCCCGCACATGCTCGGGACTGGTTGTCTCAAATCTCTTGTCATCCATGTTTTCCTCCGTCTCTCGCGTGTTTGTCGTGTCCGCGTCCGCGGGCGGATGAGGCGGCAAGGGCCACCTGATGGGGATGGTCGGGAATGCGCCACGGCCGTACGATTTACCGTGGACGCGGACGTTACACGCCTCAACTTCCCGAGGGCATCACCCCACCTCACCGCCTCATCCTCCCGCGGACGATCCCTTACGCCCGGTCCTCATCATGCTGCATCGCCGCATGAGCCAGGAGCGTCACGTAATGGTCCCTGGCGGACCGGAACGATTGGTATGCATCCAGGACTTCATCCGGCACTTCCACCAGGACTTCCTTGGGCGATGGCACTTGCTTCATGGCGGCCCGCGCCCGGGCGAACCGCGCCAGGCATTGGCGACAGCGGTTCATCATCCGAATGGCTCCTTTGCATGGGGGAACATCCAGGGCCGAAGGCTTTCCTTCTCTTGCGTCGTCAATTTCATCCATAGTTGATCCACCGGCTCCTGGATTTCAGTCACAAACTTGTCCCAGAGGGCCTTTTTCTCTTCAGGCGGCTTATGGGGCCAGTGATCCTCCATCCACCTCTTGGATGCCAAGAAGTGCTGCCACCTTGTGCGGAATTTAAGGACATCGATCAGGGCCATAATGGGATCCTCCAAGAACCAGGAAAGACCTCGATCTGCCACGCCAAGCCAAGCCGAGCCGCGCCATGTCTTGCCTGGCCCAGGCACGCCATGCCAAGCCTTGACACAAACCCCCAAACGGTCCCTAATCCAGCAACTCGAATTTGGTGATCATGAACTGGCCGTACTCGGGCCGCATGTCGCACAACCCGATGGTCGTCCCGGCGCGCGTCACGACCTCGTGCAGGAGCTTCGGGCTGATGTACTCGGGCAGCAGGACTCGCACAAAGAACGTGCATTTCCACCCGGACTTCATGGCGGGCCGGATGCGCGGCACCTTACCTAGGCGCTGAATGGATACGCCGCGCTTGTCCTCAAAGTCCCAATGCTCAACCCCCAGACTGGCCACCTCCGGCGAGACCTGGATGCCGGCCTTGAAGATGTCCGTGGCGGATTTCTTCGGGCTCCGGGGATCCTGGTTGAACTTAGCGGAATTCACCAGAGCCTGCTTGAAATTCATGCCGGGAATTCCAATCTCCCGCGAATCGGGAACCCGGTACACATAAGACTCCACGTTGTCGGTCTTCTTCTCCTTGGAGCCCTTCTTGGCCTGCGCCTTCTGCTCCGCCACGTCGCAGTCGTAGCGGTGGAACAGGATCGGCGTCACCCCTTGGATCTCCACCTCCACCACGTAAGGCTGCGACCGCTCCGTCACTCCTTGCGGCTTGAAGCTGTCCCCCAAATGGAGGGCCGTTTTCAACTTCTTTTCCGCTGTCATTGTGTCCATCGATTTCTCCTTTTCGGCGTATTCGCCATGTTGTGCTCCGCCCGGTCATCGCCGACCTTGGCGAGTGTTTCCCCGTCTTGCCCAGCCAAACCATGCCTCGCCCTGCCTTGCCAGGCCTTGCCCCTCCCTGCCATGCCGTGCCAGGCCTTGCCACGCCAAACCACGCCAGGCCTAGCCAAAGATTAAAGGACCTTATCTATAGCGACTCTCCTTCTCCCGATTCCTCGAGGTGGCTTACGATTTTGTTTCGCTCCGGCGCGAGGCTCGTGAAAAGCAGCTCCGCCCGCCTGTATTCTTCAGGGGAGACCTGCCCAACAAGCTCGATATCCAAGACCCAAAAGGTTCCCAGATCGTTTTGGGTCTTTTTCGGCAGGAGGCGATACCGCCGGGCGAAGAGATCTTCCCTCGACAGCCGGGCGAGGGAATAGAGTTTCTTGCCGTTCTTGTAGCTGCTCTTACAGAACGGCAGAACCATCGGAAACCCGAAGTCCTCTCCGAAAACAGAGATGAAGTTCAAGAAGGCCACGACTTCGAGCCTCTCGCCGCCGGCGCCGAACAGGATTCCCTCCTGGACCCGGGGATCCATCGGGTCGTTCGTTCGCCATTCAATCCCTCCCCCTGTTTCCCTCGGCCGGAATTTGACGAATTCCTTGGCCAATATGATCGGGACGAATTCCTCCGATTCCAATGGCAATCCCGTAATGGAATTGATCAACATGCCAGCACGATATTTCCCCCGTGCATCCTGGACCTCCGGCGACAAGGGCTGGAGAAGCTTGACGCGCGGCAGGACCAGGTCGTCCCTGTCGGAGCCCATTTCCAATCCCCGGGGCGGAACCATCGGCCGGTCCATCGCCGTGGTATTTCTTGGAGACGTTGTCATCGCTTTTGAACTTGCGGACTGCTTTTCTCTTGGCATTTTGAATCCTCCTTGCTTTTGGTTTTTGCCACTAAAATCGGCTTCCCTCATTTCTTGATAATGAGGGAGGGCTTGAGGAACATGTGGATGAACTCGGGCAAGGGCTCGCCGGCCTCCATCCTCTCCGATGCGAAGGACGAGAGGGACGCCGGGAAGACGGTGCGCTTGATGAGGTCCGGCCGGCCGCATTCGTCCTCCAGGTAAATGAACAATCGCTCTTGGTTCTCCTTCTTGCAGGAGGCGTATACCCTGGGCTTGCCGAGAGTCGCGCGGCCCAGGTCTTCGTAATCGACGGTCTTGAGCCCTTGGGACTCCATCGCCTCAATCAGGGTCTGTTCCGCCTGGTCCTTCCGCTGTTCCGCCTCTTCCAGCTGCGCCTTCAGGCGCTCCACGTCCCCCCGCGTCTCGATCACCGCCGCCAGCAAATTCCTCATGGTTGCCGCCTCCCTTTGGTCGATAAGGCCGGACATCGGGACAGGTCTTGAGTCCGTCCACGAAATGCCGCCAGTTCTTCTCATTCAAAACCGTGCCCCATGCGCCGCTCTTGAGGGCTTTGGAGAGGAAATGCTTTTGGTAGGGCGTGGGCTTTCTCCCGTGAACCTTGAACTCGATGCAGTAGGTCGTCCCCCGGTGGATGAGGATCGCGTCAAAGGGCCGCATCCCTCCCAGGCCCCGCGTGTCAGGGATTTTCCAGTAGAAGGCCTCGGGGAACTCCCGGTCTATCGCGGCCTTAAATTTCCGGTAGATGTCCCGTTCGAACACCGATGAGCCTCCCCAAAAATTCCTCGGTCTGCGGCGCATAGCCCAGGCAGCGGCCGCACTTCTCGCAATCAACCCGCAGGTGCTTGGTCCGGTTGCTGAAAACCTGCCACCGGAACTTGAGAACCTTTGAACCGCAAAACTGGCAGGATTTAAAATCGGGCTGTTTCATTTTTCCCTCTCAGACCTTCAGCATCTCGAGCATGGCCTCCGCGATGTCCTGCTTCTTCCGCAGGGCCCTGTGGATCACTTCATCGATGGAATCCTCCGCCAGGAGGGTGAGGTAGGTGGTCTTGTGCTTCTGGCCGATCCGATGGATGCGGTCCTGGGACTGTTTTTCCTCCTCCAGCGAATAGGAGAGGGAGAAGTAGACCGCGTAAGAGCAATTCACGAAGGTCAGGCCATGGCCGGCGCTCTTGGGATGGGCGATGAGGTATTGGACCTTGCCTTCCTTGAAATCCCGGATGGCCTGCTCTTTCTCGCCTTGGGAGACCTCGCCGTAGATGGTCGCGGCCTTGTCCCCGAGAAGTTCCTTGATCTTGCGGATCTCCCAATGGAACTGGCACCAGGTGATGACCTGCTTGGGGCCGATCTCCTCGAGGACCTCCATGAGGAGCCGGAGCTTGCCGTCCGACACATCCGCCTCGGAGCCGTCCTCGGTGATGGCGAAGCCCGAGGTGATCTGGCGGAGCTTCATGAGCTTGGCCAATTCGTTGGAGCCCAGGACGGTCTTGTCCTTGAGCTCGGCGATGTTCAGCTTGAGCATGGTGTTGTAGATCTTGCGCTGCTCCGGCTCCATGAGGTAGGCGCGCTTCTCGAACACCTGCTCGGGCAGGTCCAGGCAGTCCTCCTTGGAGAAGAAGCAGGCCTGGCGCCGGACGCGCTCCATGATCCGCTCCCGGTTCTGGGCGGTGCAGTTGTATTGGAACCCGCCGTAGCCCACGGGGTAGAAGTAGGTGTTGCGGTAGACGTAGAAGTTCTCGCCCAGGATGTCCGGGTTGACGAAGCACATCTGGGCCCAGTATTCGAGGCAGCTGTTGGGGGCCGGCGTGCCGGAGAGGATGAGGCGCTTGGGGACGACCCGGGCCGCCGCGAGGAATGCCTTGGTGATCTGGGAACGGTGGTCCTTCATGCGGGACGATTCATCCACGACCAAGAAGCCGATCTCGTCGAAGAAGTCTTCGGGGATCTTCCGGAAGGACTCGAAGTTGATGACGAAGACATCGGCCTTGCCGGGTTGGACGCCCCCGCTTTTGAGGGCCCGCCAGAGATTGACGGCCTTCAAGCCCGGCGCCCACTTGGCCAGTTCCTCCATCCAGACCGACTCGATGGTGGAGAGCGGGCAGACGATCAAGGTCTTCACCCGGCGGTGCTTGATCGCTTCGATGGCCGTGAGGGTCTTGCCCGTGCCGGTCTCCATGAACAGCGCGTAACCGTCGAATTGCGTGGCGGCATAGAAGGCCTTGTACTGGTGCTCGAAGAGGTGCCGCAGGTGCTTGGGCCGCCGGCCCTTGCCTTGGAGGACCTTCCGGACGGCCTGGATCTTGGCTTCGAGCGCCGCCCTTTCGGCCGTGAGCTTTTCCGCGATCCGTAGGGCCTCGGGGTCATACTCGGCTTTCAGGGAGGAGAGGATCCGGGGCAGGGCGGCGACCGCGAACTCCCAGGACCGGCCCATGGGGTTCCATCGTCCGCCGCCGACCGCTTTCACCAAGTTGCGGTCCTCGTAGTCGCATCGGACCAAGACCTTGTTCTTGTCAGGGCTCAAGCTCACTTTCATGGGCGCCACGATCCTTCCCGCACGCTTCGCCCGACGACCTTGTCGAACAGGTCGTCCAGCGGATTGCCGGGTTCCTCCCGCCTCCGGTGAAGGTCCCCCTCCCAGTGATCGAACGGCCAATTCAGCCAGGACCTTCCATGCTCCTCCACGCGGCAGGACGAACAGACGTGGTTGTGCTTTTGGACGACGCCGAACCCCATTTCTCCGCACCGCCGGCATTTCTTAAGCCGCCGCCAACTCATTGTTTTGGCCATGGCGCGTCCCCCTATTCCCCGGCCGGCGGCCGTTTCTCCAGCCGTTCGACCGTGAAGGCGCGTTCCCCGAACTCCAGGGAGGCCATCGAGGTGAAGAGCTGGGCGATGTGCTTGCCCACGTCCGTGGCGTTGTCGATGACGCAGACCTTCTTTTCGCGGTCGAAGTAGAAGGAAGCGTCCAGGCGCACCTTGGGCTTGCCGAAGACGCTCTCCGTGTTGAACACGGACCAGAAAAGCGTCTCCTCGATGTCCTTGGATGGGATCTTGTCGATGAACTGGAACCGGTATATTTCGCTCATGGGTCGTCCTCACCCCACACTAACGACATGAGCGGCACTTTTTTTTAGGCTCCGTCGACATAATCCTTCAGGCCGGCCTTGTAGAGCACCCCCCGCATCCTTTCCAACTCCCGGGTGAGCGTGGGCCATTTCAGGCCCAGGGCGTCCGCCACCTCGCCCAGGGTGAAGCCCCGGCCGATCAGGTCAAAGGCCCTCTTCTGGACGTCCGTGAGCTTTTCCCGGGCCAGGCGCAGAGCCAGGCGGATTTCCTCCCGGCGCGCCGGGGGGCCTTTGGGGATCTCCCAGAGGCTTTTCTCCTCGGCCAGGATTTCCTCATAGCGGTATTTCCTGTCC
>JACQPF010000415.1 GCA_016207625.1 Elusimicrobiota bacterium
CGCCCATACCGTTCCACCACGGTGCCTTCGATCGGCCAAGGGAGCCGGCCCTGTTTCTGCCGCGCGATGGGCGCGGATTTCGCCTTTTCCACTTTCTTTTGCTGGGCCGTAGCGGCTTTTCGTTCCGCCTCATACTGCGCGATCAGCGATTGGATCATCTTCTCCAATTTCTTCGCCGAAGACTGCAGGTCGCGGATGTCCTTCTCGAGAACGGCGCGCCGGCCCTGCACGGTGTTGTAGAGGGTCCGCATCCGGTGCTGGGCGCTTTTAAACCGCCCCTCTTCCTCTTCCTTTTGGAGGCGGAGCTTTTGCAGCTCAATCTCAAGCTCCACCAATCGATCCCGAAGCCCCTCCACCTCCGCGTGATGGTCCAGGGCGAATTGGAGCCCCGTCATCTTGTCTTCCAATGCGGCCCGCCGATACGCCAGCTCAACCGCCTGAGCGACGCCTTCCACCATGCGGCGTTCATAATATCGCTTCAATTCAAGCGCCAAAAGATCTTCCCATTGGCCGATCCCCAGCCGAGATGACCATAGTCGCTCTTCCATGGACCGCCGTTTTTTTTCCGTTTCCCGGAGACGGCCTTGGACGCCTTTCAACGACCGCCGGGCGGTCTCTATTTCCAGCGAAATCCTTTCGACCTCTTCTTTCAGCTCCTTCGCCTTGCGTTCCGCCTGCTCTTTTTCCGATTCCTTCCGGGACAGCTCCTTCTTGATTTGGTCCAGGTCCTTTTGAGTGGAACGGATCTGCCGGTCTGTTTTGGCCGCCTGAAGCGCCGCCCCGGCCGTCAAGACGGCCGCCAGGACCAGGACGCCGAGCGATGCCCGCCTAAGACTCATGAAACGCTTCTTCGAGGAGGGCCAATAGAAGTCCCGCCGCGGCTCCCGCCCACAAATTCTTCAAGGAACAGGGAGAGACGAACCTCTGCGAAAGGAATACGCCCAGGAGGCCGCCGAAAACCCCGAAGGAAACGCTCACTAAAACCCGCCCGAAGCGCAACGGGGTTCGTAAAAAGAACAAGACCCGCCCGGCCAGGACCACGATGAGAAAACCGGTGACCCACAATATGCTCAATAACGCCAATTCCAGGCGGTAAAGGACCTGTTGAAGCAGGCTCAAGCGCTCAACCCTCGGCTTGTCATAGCCGATGTGGTCCACCCCGTCCTGCGTTTCCATTTTTTGCGTGGCGTGCCTGAGAACGTCCTCACGCAAAAAAAAGGGATCCCAGCGAACGGCAAAAGATTCCGGGAAGGGGTTGCGCCCGGTCAGCGTGAGGCTTTGAGAGAGGACTTCGTCTTGTTGAACGGACTCCAGCGCCTCTTCTTTTGAAGTGAAGCGGATATCGCGAATGCCGGGAAGGGATCGAATGACCTCTTCAAGATATCCTTTGTCCGCATGGCCTTTCAGAAAGACAACCCAGGAGATTTGCGATGATTCTTGAACGATGTGGCGGCGCAGCAACTCCTTTTGGTCGACCAAAAGAGACATCGCAAAAGCGGCCACAAGGCCGACCGCGGCAACGCTTCCATAAGCCCCGAACCGGGCATGCCATTCATGCCAAAGGGATGAAAAGAAAGACAGTGAGTTCACCTTTCTGCATTTTTGTAACGCTTTAATAACCATTGTACCAAATTCCTTACTGCGCTGTCAGATCGATTTTAGGAAAGCGTCGAGTTCGGAAAAAGAATGGAAGACATCCTTTTTACACAGATCGGAGAGGGAATAATTGTTTTCCGCACCCTTATCGCTTTCCCAACAGGTCGAGATGCGCGCGACAAGAGAACGGCCGTCCAGGTTCTCCGGCAAGAGCACGGGATCCCCCAGAAGTTCAGCAATATCCCCCACTTTTTGATGCCCGGCGACGGCGACGCAAGGCCGGCCCGCCAGGTGAGCCGCAAGCACGCCGTGAAACCGCATGCTGATCACGATGTCATACCGGCGAATCACGTCGAAAAGGTCTTGAGCCGTTGTCCAGGATTCCAACCGATGGAAAAAACGCAAGCCGGCCCGGAGACGGCTCAAAGAGGGCATGTCCAATTCCGGATGAAAAGCGAGGAACCCATGAGCCCAATGCGCGTGTTCCGCGACGAAATTAAGGGCCTTTGTCCAGAGCTCGATTTCAGAACCGTTTTTCCCTGGAAACCTCAAAATCCAGAGAACGCGCCCCAAGCCCTCGGATGGCGCCTCCCGCTCGACGGCCCATGACCACACGGGATCCGGTACGACGGCCGTCGCGCGGCGAACGCCTCCCCGGCGCAAGATCTCCGCCGTTTTTTCATCCCGGACCCAGAGCGCTTTTGCCTGCCTTAAGACAAGCGCTGTGAGACGGCGGCCCCACCACGGCATGCGGGGATCGATCCCCACCCCAAAAACAACGAAAGAACATCCCATGCACCTCGCCAAAACCGGCAGGAGGAGATAATAAAAAAGGCTCGCCACGCTGGTCCGCGCTTGGAACAGTTCCCCTCCGCCAAGCACAAGGGCCCGCGAGCGGAGAAACGCCCGCGTCAGCGAGACGATGTTCCATCGATCGATCACTTCACAATGGCCGTCAGGGGAATACCGCCGGAGGTCTTTTGCGGTCGCTTCGGGACGATTTGAGAGGATGATCCACCGGCGGGAACGGACATGGGTTGCGACCGATTGCAGGATCAGCTCGTCGCCCGCGTTGCCGAAACCGAAATATCCGGCCAGGACGCACGCGTCGCGGCTCATGCGGTTCGTCCAAGCCTCAGCTTCTCCCAAACGCGCAGGAGGAGGATCAGCCCGATGCCGATCAGGCTTCCCAGCCACACGCCGTGTCCCGTCCGCACGAGGGAAACGGCGAGCGGCACGTGGGGATGGCAGAACGTGTTCACGATCGACAACTGGCCGATGAAACCCGCGAGGAGCAGGGGGCGCGCGCCGTAATGATGGTACATGTAGAACCCCAGCCAGAGCAACGGGTGTCCGATGAAGAACTCCTTAAAACGGGGACGCACGCCGAAAACGACTTCCAAAAAGCCCCGGAATTCCTGCTCCACCGCGCCCGCATCGACGACTGATCCGTGGCCGCTTCGAAGGAGGTAGAGAGTCGCCAAGGCGCCGCCCAAGACGAAGAGGACGGCCGTTCCGACCGTCAGCGGCCTCCTCCAATAGTCCCGGATCTGAGAGGGCGGGTAAAGGCTTAAAAACAGGAGGCCCAAAGGCAACGCCAGGGCCAGTTTCACCCCGCGGAACCGGGAAAAACCCAGGGCGAAATCCGGCGAGGAAAGGAGGGCCGCCACGAGAAGCGCGGCCGCGGTGCTGAAAACGGTCATTGCAAAAAACGAAACGGACGGGCGGGCTCGCCAGGACGTCACCCACCTCATGGCCAGGACGGGGAGGAGGCAGGCGGCCGCGAGGGCCATCGCGGCCCGGACTCGCGAGGGCAGGTCCCAACGCGGTCTTGGCCATTGATCGTATCGCGCCTCAGCCTCTCGCAGAGCAAACCCGTTCCCCTTCAGCGCGTCCGTCAGGGATTCGACATAGGCGAGATTTTGCTCCGGGGAGAGCGTCGGGAAGAACCGGACATAAAGGAAGCGGATCCCCCGCTCGCGAACGGCGCGGATGAACCGGGGAATCACTTGCGCGGGAACGGCGCGAGCCATCTCCTCTTCGTCCAGGGAATGGGCCCGGACGGCCCGCTTCGGGAACTGTGAAACGAAAAAACCCAAGCCGGCCTGGCGGCTGAATTCCGTCCACGGCAGTTTCCAAGGGAAAGATCCCGCCCAACGAAGGAAGGGGGAGGGATGGGGATGCATCGGCACAAAGGGTCCGGCGACAAGCAAATTCTTGACCCTTTGAAGGCGCGGGCCGTCTCCCTCGAAGGAAGCGATGGAGAAAGGCTCCGGTTGCGGCCGGAGCGTCAACGAGAGCCGGCCGTCCAAGAGAGGCATCCATTCGCCCAGCGCACCGTCGAGCGGGGCCCCGGCGATCGGCCAATAGACCGCCACGGAAGACACCCCAAGATCGGCCAGGCGAGTCAACGCTCGGGACATGGCCTCCCGATCGTTTTGCAACAGGGAGCGGAGCTCCTCCCCGTCAACGCAGATCTCCACGGCGCGGTCTCTCTCCCATGCCCAGCGCCGCGAGAGAGAAAGGGCCGTGAATGACAACGCCGCCAGGGCGATCCCCATGGCGGCCATGAATATGATTCTTTTCAACATCAATCGGGGGAGGAGTGCTGCTTTCGCGACAAGGCCAATCGGTAGATCTCCAGGTATTTCTCGACGGACTGCTCCCATCCGAAGGAACAAGCCATCCCTCGCCCCATCAATTTCTTCCAAACATCGGGCGCCCAACGGTACAGGCGGACCGCGTTCAGAAGAGCCTGGCGGTAAGCGGGCGTGCCGATCTCGGTCGAGACGAAGCCCAGGCCCTTTCGGGCTTGCGGATCAAAAGGGGTGACCGTGTCCTTCAACCCGCCCGTCGGGGTGACCACGGGCACCGCGCCATAGCGGAGGGCGATCATCTGCCCGAGCCCGCAGGGCTCGAACCGGGAAGGCATCAGGAAGATGTCGCATCCGGCGTAGATCTTATGGGCCAACGGCTCATTGAAATTGGAGGACACGGAGGCCTGGTGCGGGTATTTTCGCGCCAGGAGCCTCAAGGTGGCGAGGTAGCTCCTCTCGCCCTGCCCCAACACGCTGATTTGAACGCCGTCCCGGAGGAATTCTTCGACGATGTCCAAGAGGATGTCGAACCCCTTCTGCGGGTCCAGGCGGGACACCATTCCGAGGATCGGCGCGCGCGGGTCCTCCGTTAAGCGGGAGATCCTCTGGAGCTCCGCCTTATCTAAAGCGCGAGGCTCCAAGCGCTTGGCCGTGAAAGGATGGGGGATCAGGGGATCCTTCGCCGGGTTCCATTCCTTCAAATCAATGCCGTTCAGTATCCCGAAGAAATCCTTCGTCCTTTTCTGCAAGAGGCCTTCCATGCCTCTCCCGTACGCGTTGGTGGTTTGGACTTCCTGCGCGTAAGCGGGGCTGACGGTGTTCAAGATCGTGGCGTAGGCGAGGCCGGCCTTGAGGAAATTCATTTGATCATAGAACTCCAACCCGTCCGGAGTGAAGTCTGCCCAAGAGAAACCCGCATGAAACAATGTGTTCTTAGGGAAAAGGCCTTGATAGGCGATGTTGTGGATGGTGAAAACCGTGGCGGTGGGAATGAAGAAGGCGTCGATCCGGTAGACGGTTTTCAAATAGGCGGGGATGAGACCCGTCTGCCAATCCTGCGCGTGGATGATGTCCGGGCGGAAATCCAGCGCTTTGGCGGTTTCCAGGACCGCGCGGGAAA
>JACQPF010000406.1 GCA_016207625.1 Elusimicrobiota bacterium
GTGTAGGCTTCACCCATTCCCGCGGGCCGGGCTCCCGCACCGATCTTCAGGAACGCGCCGCCCGAGGTGCCGGCGTTCTTGGACCCGGCCAAAAGCCAAGCGCCGGGCACAAGCAAACAAACGAGCGACAGGCCGGCCGCGCGGAGGAACCGGTTCATTTGAGCACCGCCATCTTGAAGAATTTCTCGTCCCCGCCGTTCAACGTGAACCTCACCACGTACACGCCCGAGGCGACTTTCTTGCCGCCGTCGTTCTTCCCGTCCCAGGGGGTGTAATAGTACGTCCCGCCGGAGGAGGCGCTCTCCGTGATGGTGCGGACCAGCTCGCCCGCCATATTGTAAATCTCGATTTTCACCGTCCCCGATTTCGCCGAGGGCAAGGCGTACTTGATCATGGTGCCTTCGATGGACTGAGTGGGCGAGGACGGCGAGTTCGTCAGGCTCACCGTTTTCGTTTTCAGGTTGAAGGGGTTGGGGAAGTTGTGGAGCAGGATTTCCCGCCCGGTGTAGGTGTTCGCCCCGACGATGGGCGCGTTGTTCTGCAGGACCACAAACGTCGAGGCGTGGTTGACCGCGACGGTGATGGTCCGGTTCTTCGTGTCGACTTTCCGCTTCGTCGATTCCAACAGGAAGACGTTGTTCCCATCGTCGAAGTAGTAAATGTTGATCTTGGACGGGTCGGTGACCGTCGCGTCGTATTGCAGGGTGAGGAGCGCCTCTTTTTTCAGCATGTGGCTCACGCCCGCCGGCAAAAATATATCGTAGAAGGCGCTGAAGGGGCTCACCGACGGCGCCAAGCGCGCCGCCTTGTAAAGAGATTCGGACGGATAGGCCGCCGGGCCCAACCGCTCGGCCGCCGCCGCCACGCCCAGCGCCCGCGCCGCGGACCCGGCCGGGGATGCGCCGGACGAAAGCGTGCCCAGGTCCGAAGCGCTCACCACACCGACTTCCACGCGGGAGGAACGTTCCACTTGGAAGCCTCCGGGGCCGAAGTTGATGCCGGTGGGGTCCCCTTCCAAAACGTTGCTGCCGCCCATGGCGTTGGCGATCTTCACCCGCCTCATGCGCGAGGCGGCGGCGAAGAACTCAAATTCCTGGCTGAAGGTGAAGTTCGCGCCCGTTTCGCTGTCCGCGTCCACCTGGATGCTCGTGAACGCGAGCTTCATCTTGAACTTCGCTTCGTTGGCGGGGATGCTGTAAACCACTTTGAGCGTGTCGCGCGAGGCGCTCAAGGTGCGCTTCGTGACCGTTCCCGCGCCTGAGGTGAGGGTGACGATCTTGGTGAGGTCGTTGTCGTCGGCCGTGAGGTTCCTCATCTTGTGCGAGCTGAAGAAGGTGATGGTCATGGTGGTCCCGGAACGGGCCTGGGTGGTGAAGACGATGGGGGGCGAGGGGCGGTAGATGAGGTTCACCGTCTTCGTCTCCGTGCTGGCGGAGAAGGACAGGCCGGTTTTCAGCTCCAGCAAGTCGTCCCCGTGGTTGCCGACGATGATGGAGTAATCCAGGCCGGTCTTGAACCCCGTCATCTTGTAGCCCGTCACCGTGTTGGCGCTGGAGTTCTCCTCGACCTTGCCGAAGACGAACTCCTGGAAGTCCTCATCCACGCCGACGATGAAATCGATCTCGCTCGTGCTGGGGTTGGACCCGTTGGGCTTCGTGATGTTCCCGGACACCGTGGCGCCCCGCTCCAGCGTGATGGTCCCGGTGTTGTTTTCCCCCGCTTCCACGATCACGTTCTTCCGGGCCGTGACGTATCCCAAAGAGAGGACCCGCACTTCATAGGACCCGGGCTTTAGGGCGCTGATCCGGAAATTGCCCTGCGGGTCCGTGACTTCTTCGATCTCGCCGATGGGGTTGTCCCCCATTTCCTCGCCGTCCCGGTGCAAAACAACCCTGGCCTGCCGCTGGCTGAAGCTCCCTTCGCTGAAGGGGTCCTCCAGCGCCCCGCCGTCCGCCGTGGCCGCCTTGCCGGTCAAGATGCCGTTGGCTTCCGTCAGGGCGAAATCCACGCCTTGGCGCGCGGTGTCGTCCTGAACATCGATCATCCGGTTCTTCTCTTCTCCGTATTTCGTGCCCGACAAGTCCTTGAAGATGTCGTCCCACTGGAAACGGGGCGCCGCGATGACGTCATAAAACTCCTCGTTCCGGTCGACCCCCTGCAGTTCGTATTTCCCGTCGGCGTCCGTGAGGGCTTCCACGCTCATTTCAAACCCCCGCTCCCCCTCGGCCACCGAGGGCCGGCCCACGACCCGGATCGCGGGCAACGCCGTCCCGGAGACGTCGGTCACCCTCCCCGTGATGTTGACTCCCTGGTTGAGGTCGATGACTCCCAAGTCGACGGTCTGGCCTTCCGACACGGTGATCCCGGACTTCACGACGGGCGTGTAGGCCTTGGTGCCGTTGGCCAGGGATTTCATATCCATGTTGCCGAAGGTGCGGAAACTGACGTCGTACGTCCCGGGGACCAGCCGATACACGGTGAATTGCCCGGTGGCGCTGGAGATCTTGATCCCTCCGCCCCTTTCCTCCCAGTCCACCTGGGCATGGCCGCCGGGGGTCCAGGGGTTGGCGTGGGCGAAGACCTCGAACCCATCGGAAAGGTATTGGGACTTGTTGTTCTTCGTGATGAGGTTCTTGGAGTCGGCGTCCCGCAGTTTCCCGACGATGATGCCCGACCGGACGAGGGTGATGTTCTGCGTCAGGTCCGAGTTCCCGACGGTGATGCGCTTGGGCACGGCGGCGTATTTCGGCGTGGTGGAGGAGGTGTCCTCATGCACCTCCAAAATGTATTCCCCCTCGGCCAGATGCTTGATGGAATAGGAAGCGGTCCCCGCGCCCGTGGTGGTGGCCGAGGACTGGACCACGGCGAGGTTGTCCGACCGGCGCAGGATCAAACGGAAATTCCGGGCGTCCGTGGAGGTGTCCCCCGAGGGCCGGGAGATGGTCCCGGAAAGTTTGACGCCGTTGCTGATCGTGAGCGCCGCGTCCGAAACGTTCCCGTCCGTCACGTAAACGACCTTGTTGGTGGTGGCGAATTCCGGCTGGACGCCTTGCTCCATGCCGAACCCCTGGAAATCCGGCGGGTCGAGGTCGTCCTGCACGCGGAGCAGGTACGTCCCGGCGGGGATCCCCCGGATGACGAAGGTCGCCCCCGTGCCCGCGGAAGCCGCCACCGGAGTCGCCAGCTTTTGCTGGAGGGGCGAAACGCTTTTTCCATAGAAGTGCTCCGGCAGCGGGAACTTGTAGATCTGCACTCCGGGCGCGGTCGACTCGGCCGCCTGCAGGCCCGCCGCGGAGCTGACCGTGACGCCGTTCCATTTGCCGGGCAGAGCGAAGCTCCCTGAGAAAGCGATCGTCCCGGAGATGGTGTAGGTCCGCTCGGTCATATCCATGGTGAGGGAGGACGCCCTTCCGTTGGTCACCGAAATCCCCGTGTCTTTCCGCAAGCCGCGTCCGGGGTTCCGGTTCACGACGACCACGCGGTAAAGCCCCGTGCCGAGCCCGGTTACTGAAGCGGTGCCGGAGGCGCCGAACGAACCGTTCTTTTCCGTGTCGCCGAAATGTTCCGCCCTGACCACGTAAGTGACGAGCGCCGGGTTATCGCCCGCCGGCAGGAGGACCGTCAGGTCGATGCGGCCGGACAGGGCCCGGAACGTCAGGTCCAAGGAGCCGCTTCCGCCCGAAACGGTCGCGCGCTTCGGCCCGGGAGGATCCAACTCAAAGCCGGGGAGCCAGGTGAAAACGTGGTAGGTCCCGTCGTCGAGGCCCGTGAGGGCGTAGGAGGCCGACGTCTCCGTCGCGTTTTTGGCCAGGTTGACCTGGGCGAAGGAGCCCGAAAACGTCGTGGGCGACCAAGCGTTCACGTAGACGTCGAACCCGCTCGCGCCTCCGCAATTCGCGCAGCCGAATTGGTTTTCGGTCGTGACGCCGGTCGAATCGCCGGCCACCTTCACGGTGCCCGTGACGCGGCCGCCTTCCGCGAAGGGCGGGAAGTCCGCGCCGCCGCCGGACGCCGTGCCCACGTCCGTCGTTCCGCTGACCGTGACGGACAATGTTTGGGTCTTGTATCCGCGGACGAAGGACCTGAGCTGATAGGTTCCCGGACCGACTCCGTTGATGGCGTAAATCCCGGTGGTCTGGTTCGAGTTGAGGAAGACGCCGCCCCAGGCCGTGGGGAACTCGTCCCCCGCCTTCAAGGCGTCCACGCCGATCCACTCGCCCCCGTAGGCGGTGTTGGGCGCCGACGGGAGAGTGATGCGGCCGTAGATATTGGCTTTGCGCGTGAACGTTAACGTGACGTTCGACGCGCTCCCTCCCGCCGGGGAGGTGACGGTCTGGTGTTCCTGGCCGAACTCCGGGAGATGCACTTCCAACGTATAGGCCGTATTGGGCATTACGCCGATGGAACTCCAGGTGCTGGAGGAGGGATCGTTGGACGGGTACCCGTTGTCGGAGGTCGTCGCGCCGCTCGCGATGTGCAGGCCGCCCCAGGCCGTGTTTTGATAATTCGCATCGTGAACGAAAACCCCGCCCCATATATCGTAGGTGGGGGCCCGATCCACCGTGGCGCGAACGTTCAACGTGGCCCCTTGGTCCAGGCTTACGTCCCCCATGTTCGTGTTGGCGGACACGTTCTGCACTTGTTTTGACGACAGCCCCGACTTCTGCAGATTGACCGTGTAGGACAATCCCGTGGTCAACCCGCCGACGAAGAAGGTGCCGTCCGCCCGGGAACGGGTGTAGCCGCCTCCGCCCTGTCCCCACACGTTGACTTCCACGTCCCCTTGAGGCGTCCCCCCCGACAGGACGCGCCCGCTGATATAGGACGACTCCACCGTCACGCTCAAACTGTCGTTCTTGATGCCGCCGCCGGAGGCTTGGAAGCGGACGTAGTAGGTCCCGTTGGGCACCGTGCGCCGATCGTTGCTTTCGTCCTCTCCATACCAATACACGTCGCCGGTTCCCCACCCGTTCATGCGCCCGATGATGGAGCTGTTGAACAAGGCGCTCGTCGTGGGCACGCTGGCGATCAAAAGTTCCCACTGGCTGCTGTCCGGCGGCGTGCAGGAGAACACGGCCGCGTCGTTCTTGCCGTCATAGTTGGGGGAGATGGTGACGGAGGTGCGGCCGGTCACGGGCGCCGCCTCCGAGTTGGTGCGGATGGTGACGTTGGAGAACCCCGCCCCGGCGGAGAGCACTTCGAAAAGATACATGGCGCGGCGGCTTTCCCCCGTGTTCGGGAAATCGCTCGCCTGCGCTTCAAGCCGGATGCGTCCTGTCGCGGACGTCTTGAACTTGAAAGAGGCGGATTCGCTGTCCCCGCCGGCGATCGTGAGGTTCGAAAACGCCGTTGAGAAATCGTCCGAGGAGAGCGCAAAAGAGGCCGAGGTGCCGTCGTCTTTGTAGGCGTTGAAGCTGACGGTGACGTTGGCGCTCGTGCTGGTCGGCAGGCCGAACATGTCGACGATGCTGACGGTGAGCTCGTTGGAAGCCGACCCGGCGGGCAGGATCTGGTAGTTGTTGCCCAAATCATCCATCATGCGGATGTTGGCCGGGGATCCCCCCTCATGGTAACCCGTGCCGGTCCCCGAGCTAAAAGTCAAAGAAACGCCCGAAGTCCTCGCGCCCGAGCTGACCGCGACCGGCGTGGAACTGCTCGACAGTTCATAACCGTCGGGAACTTCGTTGTACTGGCCGGTGTTGTCCATTTTGTCCAGCCAGGCCGTGACCGTGTAACTGGAGTAGCTGGCGGAAGCAAGCAGGCCGCCCAACGAAAATGAGCCGGCGGAGTTCACCGCGCTAAAAGTGACATCGGCCGTCCAGCTCTTAGTCGTGTCCGTCGGCGCCGAAAGCGGGACGGCCCGCACCATGGGATTGCCGTTCCAAACGGCGGTTTCCACGGTTCCCGTGATGGACGCGCGGTCCCTCAATTCGATATCGCACGAAGCTGTGCCGGAAACGTTGACGGGCTGCTCCGCTTCTCCGGCCTGATAAGGGAAAGGTCCCAGGCCCCCCATAGGCTCGGTGCCGTCAATGTCGACGCCGTTATCGGCATCCAAAAAGGCATACACGTAATAGGTGCCGTCCGGAACGGTGAACGTGACATCGGTGGAAGGACCCGGATTCGGCACCGCTTCGTAATCCCACATGCCCGTGAAGGGGGTGCGTGGATCCGTGATCCGGTCTGCGGAGATGATGACGATCAAATTCCCGGTTTGGTTTCCGGAATAATCCACGGTCACGGTCAGGGTGGCGGTGTTGGCAAAAAGCGCCGACGCGGCGAACAGAGAAGAAAGGACCGTCAGCCCGGTCCGAAGGACCCGGCCCCACGCGCTCGTTTTTCCTTTGAAAACCTTCGTCATCGCATCAATATTCATAAGAGAACCCGAAGAGATAGTTGGCGATCTTGTAATTGTAACGGAACACCTTTTCGTATTTCATATTGGAGTCGCTCCAGGCCAGGGTGCTCACCAACCGGGCTTTGAAAAACTTAGTGAGGGGGTACGTAAGCCCCAGGCTTGAGGAGAGCTCGGTGATGGTTGTTTTCTCGGTCAGGTAGTTCCCGTTGCCGTCTTGAATGGGTCGCTGGTCGTATTTCCGGGACGTATAAGCGCCGCTCAAGCTCACCAGCCAAGGGCTGCGCCCCAAAGCCGCCGTCACGCCGGGGCTGAAGGAGACCTGGGAATAATCGTAATAATCCTTTAAGAAAGTGGATTTGTTGGCGTCGTAATGGTTTTGATCGGAATCCGTGGCGCCGTAACCGAGCCCCAGGCTTCCCACGAACCGCAAGCCCCCCAACGACCAGGGATAGTCCATGCTTGCGGAGAGGGCGAGCACTTTGTCTCCACGGTCGGCGCTTGTGAGTTGGCCGGAAGCCGCCACGATGGGTTGGTCCGAGTAATTGCGCAGATTGTAATAGAGGGCGAGGTCTCCCCGTCCTTTGCCGGGCAAGGGCGCCCAGCCGCTCAAAGTCATCATTTGGTTGGCGCTGTTCAGCACGTCTTTGCCCGCCAACTCCCGGGACAGGGTGGCGTCTTGGCTTGATTCAAGCGATTTATAATTCGGGAAGTTCAGCAAATAGTAATCGTAAGCCAGCCGGGCGCCGGCGTCTTTGGTCAAATTGTATTCCGACTCGACCCCGCCCGTGTATTTTCGGTAGTCGAAGAGACCGTCGCCCCAATCTTCATCTTGTGTTTCCCGCAAGAACTCCATCCGGGCGCCGGTGGTGGCTTTGATGAAAGTTCCCCGCGACCAAGTGCATAAATACGGAGTGATTGCCGGAAAAAAAGTGGCGCCGAGAACCTGGCGGATTACCGGTACCGTCGAGA
>JACQPF010000408.1 GCA_016207625.1 Elusimicrobiota bacterium
GGGTTATGATGTCGGTCTTTCCAGGAGTCTTTCCAGTTGAGGCAGGCGCTTGGCTTTGAGTTCGTCGAAGGCGGCTTTTTGGGAAGCCGCCACTTTCTTGTCCGACGGGAATTTCAGCTTCAGGAAGTTGACGAACCGGCCGTTCTGGATGACCCGGAAGTCCAGGTGCGGCCCCGTGGCGTAGCCGGTGGCGCCCACATAGCCGATCACCTGCCCCTGTTTCACCCGGGACCCCGACCGCAGACCTTTGGCGAATCGAGAGAAATGCCCGTAGCACGTCGTATAGGTGCCGTTGTGCCGCACCTGGACGAAGTTCCCGTAGGCCTTTTTCCAGCCTTTAAAGATCACCACGCCGTCCCCCACGCTCACGACGGGAGTGCCGGTGGGCGCGGCGTAGTCCGTTCCCAGGTGCGGGCGGAAGTAGCGCAGGATGGGGTGGAACCTCTTGCGCGTGAACCCCGAGGAGATACGTCGGAAGTTGAGCGGCGCGTGCAAGAACGCTTTTCTGAGGGAATCACCCTCCGGCGAGTAGTACTCGCCGTCTAAGAGCAGGGCGGTGTGGCGGCCCGAGTAGTGGCCGTCGAAGAGGGCCGCCGTCACCCGCCGGCCGGCCACCGCGCCGTCGGGCGTGGTGCGCTCCTCCCAGACCAGCGAATAACGGTCCCCTTCCCGAAGCTCCGTCAAAAAGTCCACGTTCCAGGCGAAGATGTCCGCGAATT
This sequence comes from Elusimicrobiota bacterium, assembly GCA_016207625.1. Lineage (GTDB taxonomy): Bacteria > Elusimicrobiota > Elusimicrobia > FEN-1173 > FEN-1173 > JACQPF01. Next base: position 720 of record JACQPF010000408.1, read on the forward strand.
CCATGATGACCTGCGGGTCCAGCCCCTGGCCGCGCATGGCCTCCCAAAGGGAGCTCGTCAGGCGGCCCGACCCGGCCGCCTCCCGTGTTTGAACGGGGATCTCTTGCTTGGAAGCGGTGAGCGCCGGCCCTTCCGTGGCTTCGACGACGTATTTTTGAAGCTCACGGACGACGGTGAGCCGCTGGAACAACCCGACGGAGGTGAGGACGAGCTCGTAGCGGTCGCTGTCCCTCAAGCTGCGGGGATCGAGGATCCGGGCCAGGGCCTGGGACACCTCATGCGCCCGTTGCGCGGAGAGGGAGGCTTTCTTGAGCATGTCGTGCAAGGTCGCGCCGCGCGGGAAATTACCGGCGGCGACGACGGGCGGCGGGATCGCCGGCGCCAAAAGGTTTTCTTGAGCGATGAGGTCGCCGTTGGTGCGTGAGGACATCCACAGGAAGATCACGAGGACGAGGGACGCTCCCCCCGTCAGGAAACCGAACTTGTAACGCAAAGGCAGGGAACGGACGCTGCGGATCATAAAAGTTTTTTCTCTCTTTCAATCGAATGGGGATTCATTATAAAGGCAAGGCGCGGCGGCTGTCAACAAAAAACCCCTTCCCCTGAGGGGGAAAGGGTTTCTATGCCGCTAGGCATGGCCCCGGGTTGGAGGACGGGGCAAAAGTAAGGAGGGAGAAGCTTATGACGCGAGTTTGACGTTGGACGCCTGAAGACCTTTGGGTCCCTTCGTCACTTCGAATTCGACCGCCTGGCCTTCCTCCAACGACTTATAGCCTTCCGATTGGATGGCCGAATAGTGGACGAAAACGTCTTCGCCGCTTTCCGGTTTGATGAAGCCATAGCCCTTGGACGCGTTGAACCATTTCACTGTGCCCTTCATGAATCTTCACCTTCCTTACCGTAAGACAAATTTTGAAGCTTTTCCCACCTTACAGGTTAAATTATGCCATGTTCACCATTGATTTTCAAGGGTCGAATTTTTATAATTAAAGTACTTGGCCCATTCCATTCCTTCCGACGAACAGGGGCCCGGCGCGGCCGCCGGGCAAACAGGGACCGTGGGCAACCGCACCGCCTTCAATCTCGAGGGCCCAGATCATGGGGAAATGCGTTCGTTCCGCAGGGTTCTTCCTGCTCGTCTCCCTCGTCGCTGCGCCGGCGTCCGCCGCTTCCATCAAAAAAATCATGCCCTTGGGAGATTCCATCACCGACGGAAAAGATGTTCCGGGGTCCTACCGCACGGAGCTCTGGAGGAAGTTCGCGGCGGACGGCTTGACGATCGACTTCGTCGGCTCCCTCGCCAACGGGCCCGCCGAACTGGGCGACAAAGACCACGAGGGGCACGGCGGATTCCGGATCGACCAAATCGCCTCCAACGTCACCACTTGGATGAACGTGTCCCAGCCGGACATCATCCTCCTCCTGATCGGGACCAACGACGTCATCGTCAATTATGATTTGGCCCATGCGCCCGCCCGGCTCAGCGCCCTGCTGGACGCCGTCGCCGCCGCGCGGCCCGGCGCGGACGTGCTCGTGGGCTCCATCCCTCCCTTCGCAAGCCCCGTCTATAACGCCCGCGCCGAGGCCTTCAACGACGCCATTCCCGGCATCGTCGGCGCCCAGCAATCCCTGGGACGGAGCGTCGATTTCGTCGACATCCACGGCCGGCTGACGGCCGATGACCTTTACGACGGCGTGCACCCGGACGCGGCGGGCTGCGCCAAAATGGCCGAGGGATGGTACCCCGTCCTCCGCGCCCGCCTGGGGCCCCCTCCGCTGTCCGTGCGACTGACCCGGCCGGCGGAAGGAGCCGTCATCTCCTGGCCGGGCGACGTGACCCTGGAGGCCAAGGTCTCCGACTTCGGGGGGACCGTGGCCCGGGTGGAATTCTTCGCCGAGGGCGATCAACTCGGCGAAGCGGCGTCCCCGCCCTACCGCTTCGTTTGGCGGAACGCGGCCAAGGGCCGTTTCACCCTCGGCGCGAGAGTGACGGACACAAGCGGGAACACGGCGGACTCCGGGCCGGTGCATATCACGCTGAAAGACATCACCGCGCCCACGCTCAACAACATCGCCTTGGAGGACGTTTCGCGGGAAAGCGCCGCCGTCTCTTGGGAGACCGGCGAACCGGCCGACGCGCAGGTGGAATACGGCCTGACGGACCGTTACGGCATCGCCACGGTTTTGGACGCGCGGCTTGAGCTCCGGCATTCCCTTCTCCTCACTCCGCTGACGGCGGGCACGACGTATCATTACCGCGTGAAGTCGGCGGACGCCGACGGCAACCGGGCGGTGTCCGCGGACCGCACGTTCGCCACCCGGCCGCCGGACCTCACCCGGCCGACCGTCCGGATCACGGTCCCCGGCGACGGAGCCGTCATCACCGGCCGCGCCATACGGCTGGCGGCGGAGGCCGCGGACGACGAGCGCGTCGCGGAGGTCCGGCTCTTCATCGACGACGCTCTGGTGGCGAAAAGCACGAGCCCGCCCTACGAATTCTTTTGGGACACCGCGTCCGCCGACCCGGAGTCCGCGCCGCTGGTCGCGGACGGCCCGCACCGGGCGGCCGCCCAGGCCTTCGACGCGTCGGGGAACTCCGCATCCCACGAGATCTCCCTGAGCGTCGATAACGGCCTGCCGGTCGTCGCGTTGACGGCCCCCGCGAGCGGTGCGGTCCTCTACGGTGAGGCGGCGCTGACCGCCCAGGCCCAGGACGCGGCGGGCGTGGTCTCGGTGCGTTTCCAAGCGAACGGCGCGGACTTGGGGCCGGAGGACACGGCGGCCCCCTTCACGGTCCTTTGGGACACGACTCTCGTGGGCGACGGAGACTACTCTCTCACGGCCGTGGCGAAGGACCTGTCCGGGCACGCCGTCGTCTCGTCTTCCATCCCGGTGTCCGTGGCGCAGAAACCCGAGGTGCGTTTTCCCGGTTCGGTTTCCGCCGAAACGGCTCACTTCACGGGGAACCCCTTGCCGGTTCAAATGGAGGTCCGTTGGCCGGGGATGAGAAACGCTACCCCCCCGGTGGAACCGGCCTCATCCCAACTCCTCCTGCATTTCCGCCTGAATAAGGGGAGCGAAACGGTCCTCCCCATGCGGTCCTCGGGCCAGGGCTTGTATACGCGAGTGATCGATGTCCGGTCGGCCGACGGGGGGGACCTGCTCTTTTACGGCGAGTGGAAAGACCCTCGATACGGCGAGCGCATCCTCGGCCCCGAACGAACCATCCCCCTGGTCTCGAGCGCCAAGATGCTCAAGACCGGGAACACTTTTGAATCGCCGCACCTGGAGCCGTCCAGCGGCTACACGTCCCTGGTGTTCCCCGATGGTGTGGATGTGCCGGAAGTCCGGCTGAAATTCCTCGGACAGGGGCCGGACGTCCCGCCTTTGTCGGCGGCCGCCTATGAATTGTCGATCCCCGGCCGGAATTCGTTTACCAAACCGGCCGAATTGACATTGGCGTACTTGGATTCCGACGGTCCGGATGGAAACGGAGACGGCCGCCCGGACGGGTCCGACGTGGAAGAAGGGGATTTGAAGGTGTTCTGGCACGACGGTTCCGGCTGGAGGATGATCGGAGGCGTGGTGGACCCGGAAAAGAACACCGTCACGGCCATGGTTCGTCCCCAATGGGCGATGTTCGCGTTGATGAAGGGTTCACTCGAGGGGGGCCGGGGGAAAGCCGCGCGGGAGACGTTCCTCTCGCCGGCCCTGACGGACGGGATCAACGATCTGGCCGTTTTCGGGTCCGACGCGCGCGAGGTCACGATCTATGACGCGAACGGGCAGGTGCAGTTCCACGAGAAGTCGTCAGGGGAAAACGCCATGGTTTGGGACGGGCGGAGCGAAAGAGGGAGCTTGGTCCCTTCCGGGGCCTACATCGCCCGCGTGCAGGCGGCGGACGGCTCCGTTTCCTATCAAACGTTCGCCGTCGTGCGCTGAGGAAAAGGTGCCTTGCTTTACTGCTTTAAAACGTCGAGGAGCTCCACCTCAAAGATTAATGCGGAATTGGGGGGGATCCCCGGGCGGCCCGACTCGCCGTAGGCCAGCTCGCTAGGGACGATGAGCTTCCATTTGGCGCCGGGTTCCATCATGGTCAACGCCTCGGTCCACCCGCGGATCACCCGCTGGAGGCCGAACTCCGCGGGCGCGTTGCGTTTGTAGGAGCTGTCGAACTCCGTCCCGTCGATCAGCGTTCCGCGGTAATGGACCCGCACGCGGTCGGTCGGCTGCGGCGAGTCGCCCTTTCCCGCCTTGAGGACTTCGTATTGCAGGCCGGACTTCGTGGCCCGCACGCCCTTCTTCGTTTTGTTCTCGGCGAGGAACTTCTCTCCCTCCGCCTTGTTGAGCCGGCCTTGCTCCTGCTGTTGGGCGATGAGGCGCTTCTGCATCGCGTCCATGGACGCCTGCATTTCCCCGTCGGTCAGGCGGCTTTCCTTGCCCGACAAGGCGTCGGAAACCGCCAGAGAAAAGGCCTCCAACTCCAGTTCGATCCCCTGCGATTTCATCCCTTGACCCACTTGGCGGCCCAGGGCGTAGCTGGCTTTTTGCTCATCCGTTTTCAGGGAAGGATCTTCGGCGAATAAGGAGGCGGAAAAACCCATCGTCAGCAGGACGGCGGATAGCGGTATCGACAAATTCATGGGGAGGACCTTTCTCTGGCTAGAATAGCATTATTA
>JACQPF010000037.1 GCA_016207625.1 Elusimicrobiota bacterium
GAACGGGCCCGCGCCTTCGCCAAACGGCTCTCCACGGGGCTGGCCATCATCGACAAGCGCCGCCTGTCCCCGCACGAAGCGGCGGTGATGCACGTGGTCGGAGAAGTGAAAGGGAAGATCGCCCTCATCATCGACGATTTGGTGGACACGGCGGGAACGCTCGTGAAGGCCGCCCAGGCGTTGAAAGACGCGGGCGCCCTGCGGGTGATGGCCGCCGCCGCCCACGGGGTGTTGGCGGGCCCCGCCATCGAGCGCATCAACGCGTCCCCGGTGGAGGAGCTGGTCATCACGAACAGCATCCCCCTCGGTGGGAAGTCCTCGGCGAAGGTGAAGGTCCTCTCCGTGGCCGTCCTTCTGGCGGAAGCCATCCGGAGGATCCATCAAGAAGAATCCATCAGCGAATTGTTCGTATAGCGAAAGACTATTGACGAGGTGAAGTCCCATGCAAACTGTTGAATTGACTGGAAACAAACGGGAGATCTCCACGAAGGGCGCCCTGCGGTCCCTCCGCGTGAAGGGGGAAATTCCCGCCGTCGTTTACGGCGGCGCGGATTCGTCCAAGACTCTCAGCGTGAACGGCAAGGAGTTCCGCCAGCTCCTCAAGGCCCACGGCACCAACATGGTGGTGAGCCTGAAGCTGGACTCGAAGACGGAAACCGTCCTGGTGAAACAGGCGCAGCGGGATCCCCTCACGAGGGACTTCGTCCACGTGGACTTTCAGCGCATTTCCTTGACGGAGAAGATCGAGGTGAGCGTGCCCCTCCGCGTGAAGGGCGAGGCTCCCGGCGTGAAGTTGTCCGGAGGGATCTTGGAGCACATCCTGCGCGAGGTGAAGGTGACGTGCCTGCCTACCGACATCCCGCACGCGTTGGACGTGGACGTGTCCAGCCTCCAGATCAACCAGGGCATCAAGGTGAAGGATTTGACGCTGCCCAAGGGGATCGAAATGGTGACGGACGCCGAACACCTGGTGATCAACATCGTCTCTCCCAAGGTGGAGGAAGCCCCTGCGCCGGCCGAAGCGGCCGCCGCCGCGGGCGCCGCGGAACCCGAAGTCATCGCCAAAGGCAAGAAACCCGAAGAGGGCGAAGAAGGCGCTGCGCCCGCCGCCGGCGGAAAAGCGGCCCCCGCCGCGGGTGGGAAAGCCGCCCCCGCCGCCGGGAAAGAAGGCAAGAAATAAACGAGGTCCCTCATGCCGGTGCGGATGGTTGTCGGCCTTGGGAACCCTCCCGGCGGATATCGGCACACTCCGCACAACATCGGGCTTGAGGTTGTGGACGTTCTCGCCGAGCGAAACGGTTTGGCTTGGCGGGATGAAAAAGGCCGCGCGTACACAGCGAGTTTCGCCGAACCGCGCGGCCGGAAAAAAGACATGGGCCCGGCCGCTTCGCGCGAGCCGGGCCTCCTGCTGATCAAACCCCAGTCCTATATGAACACGTCCGGGCCCGTTGTCCAATGGGCCTCAGGGCGTTGGGACGTTCCTCCCGAAGAAATGCTGTTGGTCTGTGACGACTTTTCCCTGCCCTGGGGGCGCCTGCGGATCCGCCGGTCGGGCTCGAGCGGCGGCCACAACGGCCTGAAATCCGTGATCGAGTCCCTGGGGTCCCAGGATTTCCCCAGGCTGAAAATCGGCATCGGCCCCGTTCCCGCCGGAGTGGACCCGAAGGATTATGTCCTGCAAAAACAGCCCTCCTCACGCATCCGAGAATTGGCGGAGAAAGCAGCCGACGCGCTGGACATCCTTCTCTCCGAAGGCCTGGAACAAGCCATGAACCGGGTCAACGCCAGCGCTGAATAGCCCCCTTGATATTTTAAAGGCCTCCTTGTATGATTAAGCGAATGCTTAATTAAAGCGATCGCTTATATATGGAGAGGCATGACCAGACTTGACCGCCGTCCATTAAAAAATATTTTCAGTGACCGGTCTTCGCTTGTCCTCCGGGCCCTCCTTCGGGAACCTGGGAGGAAATGGAAACTAGCGGATTTGGCCGCTGAAGGAGTAACGCCTGTTCTGGCGAGCTATGTCCTGGAACGCGCCGAGGCCTTCGGTTTCGTTCATCGAGTGCAGGCGGGATACAAAAGCTACGCGGAACTCGTTGACGTAAAAAGTCTTTTGCATGCATGGGTAAACTCCTACCGTTTCATGGACCACCGCCTGGTCACCTTCCAATATCGCGGATCTGATTTCCTTCCCTCACTACAACAAACATTGAAGACCCAAGGAGTCCAATTTGCTTTGACTCTTTACAGCGCAAGCCGGCGCATCGCTCCGTACGTGAAAAATACTCAGGAGTTCGTCTGCTTAAACGCCTCAAAAGCGGAAGCGCGAAACATTCTCGATGAGACGGCAATGCGAATGGGTCTTGTCCCGGCTGAGCAAGGATGGAACGTGTGTTTTTTTGTTCCTGACTACCGAACCTGTATTTTCAAAAACCCGAGACTGCTGGGTGAGTTCCCGGCGGTGGACAACCTGCAATTGTATCTCGATTTAACGGGTTATCCGCCGGTCGGATACGAGGAGGCA
>JACQPF010000409.1 GCA_016207625.1 Elusimicrobiota bacterium
ACTCGGCCTGCCGGAGACGGCGGTTCATGAGGTCCAACGACGCGCGGGCGTCCCGCTGAATCTCCGAACGGGCCATGCTGAGGCGGAAAAACCGGTAGGTGCTCATGAGGACTTTCGGCGCGATCCCGAAGACGATCCCCATGATGGCCACGACCACCATCAATTCTGCCAAAGTGAACCCGGAGGAGTTTCGCATGTCTTTCACCAGCTCATGTCTTGGCCCGTCAGGGTTCCGCCGGCCGTCACCACCACGCCCGTCAGGCTCCTGACGGTCGTGGTCGGCGTGTCGCCGTTGAACGTGGTGTACCACCCCTTGACGTTGTAGGTGCCGGCGCGCACGTCGAGGCTGTAGACGCCGTCCCCGCCGCTGGAGGCCGAATAATACACTTTCCCCCCCGACCGGATGGCGGCGGTCACGTCAAGCGGCGGGTCCTCGACGGTGCCGGTGCTCGCGATGACGAGGACGCCGGTGGTGATGGAATTGCCGCCCGAAGTCACAGTGCCCGTAATAGTGCCTTGCGCCGGGCCGACGGTGAACGTGGAGGACCACACCGTGGTCCCCCCTCCCAAAACGCTGACGGACGTGTACGCGGGAGTGACGACTTCTCCGAATTCTCCCATGGGAGTGACCGTGTAGGAACCCGTCGAAGCGCCGGTGATGAAATAGCCGTCGAATTGACTGAGCACATTGGCCGTTTCCAGCGTTGTGGCCTCGTCCACGATGCTCACGGGGATGTCCGGGAGGGCGTTGACGCCGTCCGACGTGACCTTGCCCTGGATCTTCCCTCCGCCTGAAAGCGTGAAATCCACGCCCGTGACGATCTGCCCCTCGAGCACGTTCACCGTCGTTTGGGCTTCCGTGAATTGAGACCCGACGGGCGGGCCCGCGTTTGCCACGATCACCTTATACCCCGGCGACAAGGACAGCCGGTATCGCCCGAGGCTGTCCGTCGTCCCCCCGTAATTGATGGGGATGTTCGGGAGGACGGTCCCCAATCCGTTTCTGACGGTCCCGCTGACAAAACCGTTCGTTCCTGTGGTCAGAAAACGGAGCGTCTTGCTTTGCGTGCTCCCCCCTGTGACCGTGATGGACTCGTCCACGAGAAGCGTGCTCGAAGAAGCCGTGAGAGTCCATGTCCCGGTGGCGATGGAGGTCAAGGAGAAAGCCGCCCGGGGCGGGCTGCCCGTGTTGGCGGCTTGGACCATGCTGGACATCCCGTCGTCCGCGAACACGAATGCGCCGTCGGAGGGAACGCCGGCGACCACGGGTTGCGTGGAAGACGTCGTGTTCCTCGGGAATTCCGTGGAGCCGATCGAACCTAAATTGTCCCAGTCGACATTGTTGTTCCCAGAATCGTAGGCCGGTCCGCTGTTGACGTTCACGGCCGATAGAGTGCTGGAATGACGGTAATATTGTTCCCCCAATTGAAGTCCAAAACCTTCATCCAATCCTTCCGTCTCGGAAAACGGCGCCGATTGACTGCCGTTGTTTCGGTCCCATCCGAACTGGTCAAGGATGGCGCCGTCGGAGATGCGGTAGAGCTCCAGGGCGCCTCCGCCTTCCGCCCCTTGACCATCGACGGGGATAATGTTGGGGTCCGTCGGGTTGGAGTAGCCGGACGGGGCGGAAAAAGAGAAATATGGGAAATCCAAAACCGAGTTCGTTCCGGCCCAGGTCGCGTCCGCCGTAATGTTCGTGCCGGCGAGCACGAGCGTCCCTGTATTTGCGAAGAGGTAAAAGCCGCCCGAGACAACGCTGTTGGTTGAATATGTGATGGATATTGTTTTCTTGCCGGAATCCGTCGGCCTTTGGAATTTTAGACCGATATCGCCATCGACGGTCCAGGTCCACGTCGTCGGGTTGAATATCTCGACGTATTCTTGCGAAAAGCCTCCGGCGGTCGTGAACGTGCTGCCAACCACGCGGCTGAGGACCAAGTGGTCGTTTTTCCAAATCGTTCCGGTCACCGTGCCGCTGCTTCTCCTCGTCAGGTTGAAGACGGGCACCGTGTAGGGCGAGTTGGACGTCGTGATGTTGAGGTTGGGCTGGGTGGAAGAGAAATATCCCGTCTTGGAGGCCCGAAGCGTGTAGGTGCCGGGAGCCAAGCTGAAGCTGTAATCCCCGGAGCTGTCCGTGCCGTCGCACCAGGAGGGGTTTTCCGTCACTTCCACGACCGCGTCGGCCATGACCACGTTCATCGTGTCCTTCACGATTCCGGAAAATATCACGTTGGCCGCGCCCCGGCTGGGGTTTTCCCTCAAATTGTGAAGGGTCATGGCCTTCCAATCGCTCCCCTCGCGCCAAACGACGGAGACTTTCAAGCGCTTTAATCCCGTATCTGGAGAACTCCATGACACTTCTTGCAATTGATTCGACAACGCGTTTTTTCGCACTTTGTCCACGACCGCGTAGCGCGTGAAAGGAATCCCGCCCACGGTCAGGTTCTCGGCCGGGTAATTGTAGGGGTCAGAAAGAACGTCCGGGTCCGGCTCCGTGATGGTGACGGGGGCCGTGGAGACGCGCAAGCGGTAATAGGATTTGTCCTTCATGAACTCGATTTTTTCCTGCGCGAGGTTGGAAGCCAGGGATTTCGTTTTCGTGACGTAGATCGCCTTCGCCAATCCCTTGAAGGCGGCGACCGAGGCCAAAAAACCCACCGACAAGAGGGCGAGGGTGATGAGCAGCTCAACCTGACTGAAACCCCTTTGATTTTTCATGTGTCCGCCACCAGTAAGGCTATCCCCTTCCCCCCGGCATTTCAAGTGTGACTTCTGTCACCGCGAGCCTCCTCCGAATTCCTTCGGACGGCCGGGGCGGAGACCGAAATGATATCGAATGGCCTCCACCGTTCTTTCCGCGGCGCGGCCGTCTCCGTAGGGGTTGACGGCGTTGGCCATGCGCCGGAAGGCTTCGCCTTTTTGAAGGAGGCGCAGGATCCATTTCTCCACTTCACGGGAGTCGGTGCCGACCACCCGGGCCGTTCCGGCCCGCACGGCTTCCGGCCGCTCCGTGACGCGCCGCAACACCAAGACCGGTTTGCCCAGTGAGGGAGCCTCCTCTTGAAGGCCCCCGGAATCCGTGACCACGAAGAGGGCCTTTTGAAGCAAAAACAGGAGGTCCGCATAGTCCAAAGGCGGCAGGAGCTGGATGTTCGCTTGCCCCGACAAAAGGGCACGCGCCGGCTTCAAGACGTTGGGGTTGGGATGGACGGGATAGACGAAATGCACGCCCGGGCGCGCTTGGGCCGCGCGGCGCAGAGCCCGGTAAATTTCCTCGAGAGGGCGGCCGAAATTTTCCCTCCGGTGCGCGGTGACGAGGACGAAGGGGTCTTCCGCCAAAGCCCGAAGGGCCCGCGCGGGGAGAGGGAAGGCACCGGCTTTCAAACGTTTCACCCCGATTCGCAGGGCATCGATGCCGGTGTTCCCCGTAACGAAAATGCCCTTGGGCGGGATGTTCTCTTTCAACAGGTTCCGCCGCGCGGATGCGGTGGGGGCGAAATGAAGGGCGCAGGCCGCGTCCGCCAGGCGCCGGTTGATTTCTTCCGGAAAAGGGTTGCGCGGATCGAAAGAGCGCAGGCCCGCCTCCACGTGGCCGACGGGAATCTTTTGATAGAAAGCGGCGAGGGCGGCGAAGAGGGTGGTGGTGGTGTCGCCGTGGACCAAGACGAGGTCCGGCTTCCGCGTTTTAAAAACAGCCTCGAGCTTTTCCAGGGCCGCCACGGAGACGTCCGTCAAGGTCTGCCCGTCGCGCATGATGTTTAAATCCGCGTGGGAGCGAATGCGGAAAAGGGCCAAGACCTGGTCCAGCATGCCGCGATGCTGGGCCGTCACAACCACGTGCGCGCGGAACTCGCGGGGATGCTCTCGAAGTTTCAGAACCACGGGAGCCATCTTGATGGCCTCCGGCCTCGTGCCGAAGACGCAGCAAACCGTTTTCATATCCGCCCTTTATAAATCGTCAAAAGGATCGTAAACAAAGAAAGCACCAGCGTGATGCAGTACACCAAGAGCACGATCTCCCTCTGCGACCAGCCCTGCGCCAAAAGCCTGTGATGGAAGTGTCCGCGGTCGGCCTGCATGAGCCCCTGGCCGGCGCGGAACCGGCGGAAGAGCGCAAAGGCCACGTCCAAAACAGGCAGGGCCACGACCAATACGGGAATGATCAGGGCGATCACCGCGCTCGTTTTCAACGTGCCGATGATGCTGATGGCGCCCAGCATGAACCCCATGAACAGCGCGCCGCTGTCCCCCATGAAGACCCGCGCGGGGTGGAAATTGTAAAGCAAGAACCCGGCCGCCGCCCCGCACACCGCCGCCGAAAGGACCGCCGCCAGCTTCAATTGCTTGGAATAGAGGATGACCCTCGTCTCCCCTTGCAGGGCGCAGACCACAAGGAAGGTCCCGGCGGCGATGGCGACGATCCCCGCCGCCAGCCCGTCCAGACCGTCCACCAAATTGACGGCGTTCATGAAGCCCAGGATCCAAAGCAGCGTGACGATTTGCGAGAGGAAGATGGGGAACTGGACGAACCCGAGGCCGGGCAGGGCCACGCCGGCCATGCGCACGCCGTACACCATGGCCACATAGGCGGCGATGATTTGGATGAGCAGTTTAGGGAAAGGGGAAAGCGGGCGGCGGTCGTCCCACATGCCGAGGAAAAGGCAGACGAGGGCTCCCGCCCAAATCCCGGCGAATTGCTGTTTCAGGCTCAAAAGCCCCACAATCTCGCCGTTCTCCAAGACCTTATGCCGGAAAGAGAGGAGCTGGCCGAAACGGGGCTCCAGCCACAGAAGGACGAACATGGCGGCCAGGGCGGACGCGAAGACGCCGAATCCCCCCCACCTCGGCATGGGCTTGGAATGGATTTTACGGGGGTCCGGCTGGTCCATCGCGCCGAACCGTTCGGAGAGCCATATGCTCACCGGAGTGAAGAACGCCGCCCCGGCCAGCGCGGCGCAGAAGGACATGAGATAGATTTTAATTATTTTCTCAACCTCTTCGCGTACAGCGGAAACTTCCGGCACAGGCCGTTCACCTGGCTCTTGACGTGGCGCAGCCGCTTGGGATCGGCGCGGTGCTCGATGGCCTCGGTGATCCAGCCGGCGATCCGTTCCATCTCTTTTTCTTTCATGCCGCGGGTGGTGACGGCGGGAGTCCCAAGACGGACGCCGGAGGTGATGAACGGTTTCTCCGGATCGAACGGGATCGTGTTCTTGTTCACGGTGATGCCCGCCGCGCCCAGGAGGCCTTCGGCCTCTTTTCCCGTCACGCCCTTCGAACGAAGGTCGATGGAAAACATGTGGCAGTCGGTGCCGCCCGAGACGATGCGGAACCCGCGCTCCTCGAGGGCCTTGGCCAGCGCCCGGGCGTTGTTCAGGATTTGCTGCTGATATTTCTTGAACGCGGGGCGAAGCGCCTCGCCGAAAGCGACCGCCTTGGCGGCGATCACGTGCATCAACGGGCCGCCCTGGATGCCGGGGAACGTGAGCCGGTCCAGGTCCTTGGCGTATTTCTCCTTGCAGAGGACCATCCCCCCCCGGGGGCCGCGCAGGGTCTTGTGGGTGGTCGTGGTGACGAAGTCCGCGACGGAGACGGGCGAGGGGTAGAGCCCCGCCGCGATCAGGCCCGCGTAGTGGGCGATGTCGCAGAAG
>JACQPF010000410.1 GCA_016207625.1 Elusimicrobiota bacterium
GAATAGATCGACTGGTCCTCATCGCCCACCACGCAGATGTTTTTGGGCGGGGCCACGAGGTGTTTGGTGAGGAGGTACTGGGCGTGGTTGGTGTCTTGATACTCATCCACGAGCACGTAGCGGAAGCGGTGCTGGTATTTGTCGCGGAGGGCGGCGTTGTCCCGCAGGGCGAGCACGGACTTGAGGATCAAGTCGCCGAAATCCAGGGCGTTGGCCTTGGCCAGTTTCTTCTGGTAGACCTCATACACGGTGCCCACCAGTTGGCGGAAGGGGTCGTTGTGGGCCAGGGCATGGATGGCGTAGGATTCGGCGTCCAGAAGGTCGTCTTTGGCGCGGGAGATGACGGGCAGGATCTGCCCCGGCTTGTATTTCTTTTCGTCCAGGTTCAGCTCTCGGACGCATTCCTTTAAAATTTGAATTTGGTCGGAGTCGTCGTAAATGACGAAACGGGGGTCCAAGCCGACGGCCTTCGCCTCCACCCGGAGGAACTGGGCGCAGAAGGAATGGAACGTGGAAATCCAAGCGCCGCGGCCTTGCCCCCCGGACAACTCATCCACCCGGCGGCGCATTTCGGCGGCGGCCTTGTTGGTGAAGGTGACGGCCAAAATGTTCCAGGCGGGAATCCCTTCGGACTACAGGTGGGCGATGCGGCAGGTGATGACGCGCGTCTTGCCCGACCCCGCGCCCGCGAGGATCAAAAGAGGGCCCTCCCCGTGGGTGACGGCCTGTCTTTGGGGCGGGTTCAGACGCTGGAGCAATTCTTCACTGAGGACCATTTCTTTTTCCTTTGCGATGGCGGTCAAAAAGGGCTGAAAGAACTTTAGGATATATCATTCGTGTTTGTCCAGAGACCGACGACGTCTTATTTTTTGTACAGCAGAAGCGCCGTTTCCACATGGGGCGTGTGGGGAAAAAGATCCACCGGCTGGACGATTTCCACACGATAGGCGTCCACCAACAAAGGCAGGTCCATGGCCAGCGCCCGAGGGTTGCAGGAGACGTAGACCCACTTTTCGACGGGATGCTCGAGGAGGAGGCGGCGGACTTGCGGACCCAGGCCCGGCCGGGGAGGGTCCATCACCGCCACGGTTCCCGGCGCGCGCCAGGCGCGGAGGAAGCCATCGTTTTTGGCGAATTGCGCCGCATCCATCGCATGGAACTCCGCGTTCGGCACGCCTTGGATTTCAGCGTTTTTCCGGGCGTCTTCCACGGCGGGAGGGTGCACCTCGACGCCGATGATCCGTTTCGCTTTCGACGCGCAGAACAGGCCGATGGTGCCGGACCCGCAATAGAAATCCATCAACGTCTCGGCGGAGGAGCCGAGGAAATCCGAGACCTCCCGGTAAAGGACTTCCGCGCCGCGGGTGTTGGTTTGGAAAAAAGCCGTCGGCGAAATACGGAACGGGGTCCCTAGTCGCAGAGCTCCAGGGACGGAGATGGGGCCGGAGGCCCTTTGCCGTTCGCCCAACGTTTCCGTGATGGTCCCGGACCCGCGCAGGAGCACGGTGGATTCTCCCCTCGCCACGTCGGAAACCCCCGCGTTCACGCTCCACGCCACGGTGTCCACCCGGGCCGCCGAGTCCAAAGCCCGGAGGAACGACTCGCGCGGGACTTCTCCGTTCGAAGTCACCAAATGCGCCATGCGTTCCCCCGTGTTTTTCCCCTCCCGCAACACCAGGTACCGCAACAAGCCCGTATGCCGCGTGAGGTGGTAGGGGGAAAGCTTCTCGTCGTGAATCCATCTTCGCACGGCCTCGAGGATCGCGGGGGTTTCCGGCGACATGAGGAAACATTCTTGGAGGTTCACCACGCGGTTGAACTTGTTTTTCTCCCGCAGCCCCAAACCGTCCGGAGACCCGGCGAAGGCGAAATCCATTTTATTGCGATAATAAAACACGTCGGGAGACGGCCGGATCGGCCTGAATTCGCGCGGCGAAAAAGGAGCCACCGTCTCGCGCACCAGGTTTTCCTTGGCGGCCAGTTGGTCGGGGTAAGGGCGATCCTGCGAGGAGCAGCCCCCGCAAACCCCGAAATGGGGACAAAGGCGGTCTTGAGTTCCGGTTTCCATATGGTCATCACATCCTATCCGTTTATCAAACCTGTATCAAGGAAACTGGCCGATTGATTCCGCATTCGATACAATGAATAAAACCGTTTCGGAGAGGGCTCATGAACATGCAAATCGTTTGTTTGCTTGCCATCGGCGTTGCCGCGGGCGTTTCGTCCGGGCTGTTCGGCATTGGAGGCGGGGTCATCATCGTCCCCGCGTTGGTTTACTTTTCCGGGTTTTCGCAACACGTCGCGACAGGCACCAGCCTGGCGGTCTTGCTGCCTCCGGTGGGGTTGGCCGCCGCTTTCGAATATTACCGCCAAGGGAACGTGAATTTGCGGGCGGCCCTCTTCATCGCCGCGGGGCTTTTCGCCGGGGCCTGGCTGGGGGCCTTCCTCGCCAACAGGATCGGCGGCGCGCAGCTCCGGTTCATCTTCGGGGTGTTCGTCGTCATCATGGGGGTCTATTTGATCTACAACTCGCTGCGCCAGATGTCGGTGATATGAAAGAGCGCGTCCTCTTCTCTTGGAGCGGCGGGAAAGACAGCGCCTTGGCCCTTCACGAGGTCCTTCAAAGCGCCCAGTATGACGTCGCGGGCCTGCTCACCACGGTCACGACCGAGTATGACCGCATCAGCATTCACGGCGTCCGGCGGGCCCTTTTGCGCGAACAAGCCGAATCGCTGGGCATCCCCATCCAGGAGGTGGAGATCCCGCCTAAAACCTCGAACGAAGACTATGAGGCTCAATGGGAGGCCGCCCTGCGGCGGTGGAAAACCCGCGAGCCGGGCTTCCGCACGGTCGTATTCGGTGACATTTTCCTGGAAGACGTGCGGGCCTACCGGGAAAAACAGCTCGCACGAATGGGGCTGCGGGGGATCTTTCCGCTTTGGGGGAAGGACACCCGGGAATTGGCCGGCCGTTTTCAAAGCCTTGGTTTTAAAGCCGTCTTGGTGTGCGTGGACACCACCCTCCTCCCCCCGGCCCTGGCCGGACGCGAATACGACCACGCGCTGATCCAGGACCTGCCCCCGGGCGCGGACCCCTGCGGAGAGAAGGGCGAATTCCACACCTTCGTCTACGACGGCCCCATCTTCACCCGGCCCATCCCCCACACCCGCGGAGAACGCGTCCTGCGCGAAGGCCGCTTCATGTATTGCGACCTAAACTGACGGAGGATGTGGCCCGCCTGTTCAGCGTTCCTGAAAATTGGTTGAATATAAGGATAAGCCCTCCAAAGAAAAGAGGTCGGATGGTGACAAAACCCCTCGTCGTCAGCCTGGTTTACGCCTTCGTCGCCGGGAGTTGGATCTTTTTCTCCGACCGGTTCCTGGCGTTCATCGCCCAAGACGCCGCCCGGTTGTCCTTGCTCCAGACCTACAAAGGCTTTCTTTTCGTGATCGTGACCAGCGCGCTGCTCTTCTATTTGGTCCGCAAATCCCTCGCCTCCACGAGGGCCTCAGAAGCGCGCATCCAATACCTCGCGCATTTTGACGTCCTGACGCGGCTTCCCAACCGGGCCATGTTGCTGGAGCGGCTGGCCCTGGACTTGGCCGAAGCGGAGAAGACCCACACGAGGCTGGCCGTCCTCGTCCTGGACCTGGACCGGTTCAAATCCATCAACAACGTCCTCGGCGAAAAGGTGGGCGACCGCCTCCTGCAAGAGATGTCGGAGAGGCTGAAAGAGCGGCTGCGGGGCACGGACACCCTGGCGAGGCTGGGGGGAGACAAGTTCGCCATCGTCCTTCCCGACCTGCAATCGACGGACGACGCCGTCCCCATGGTGCAGAGGATCCTGGAGGCCCTTTCCCGCCCCTATTCCATAGAAGGCCATGAGCTCCACTCCACCGCCAGCATCGGCGTCAGCCTTTCTCCCCATGACGGCCGGGATGCCGATGCCCTGCTTCAAAACGCGGACATCGCCATGTCCCGCAGCAAGGAAATCGACCGGAACAGCTACCAGTTCTTCACTCAAGACATGAACGTCTCCTCCATGGAAAAGCTCTCCCTGGAAATCAGCCTGCGCGACGCTCTTCATCGCAACGAGTTCGTCCTGCATTACCAGCCCCAGTTGGATTTGCGGTCCGGGAAGATCATCGGCACGGAAGCGCTGATCCGCTGGCGCCACCCCCGCTTGGGATTGCTTCCCCCGTCCCGGTTCATCTCCCTGGCGGAAGAGAACGGAATGATCGTCCCCATCGGCGAATGGGTGCTGCGCGAAGCCTGCCGGCAGAACCGCGCCTGGCAAGACGAGGGCTTGCCGGCCATCCCCATGGCGGTAAACCTCTCCGCCGTCCAGCTCAAAAAGAAGAACTTCCTCGACACCGTCCTGAGCGTCCTGCGGGAGACGGGCCTGGAGCCCCGGCATCTGGAGTTGGAGCTGACGGAGAGCACGCTCATGCACACCGCCAACGGCTCCATCGAGATGCTGAGGTCCCTGAAGGGCCTGGGGGTCGAAGTTTCCGTCGACGACTTCGGGACCGGTTATTCCAGCCTGAACTACCTCCGGCGTTTCCCCATCGGCCGGCTGAAAGTGGACCAATCGTTCGTGCGCGACGTGACGCGCGAGCCGGACGACGCCGC
>JACQPF010000411.1 GCA_016207625.1 Elusimicrobiota bacterium
GCGCTGGGTAGTGCTGAGAATAACGGCCTCACGCTAACCAGGCTTCTTCTCCGCTATTCCAGCGGCACGCTTTTGCGCCGCACTCCCTACAATCCTCGCGGTCAGCCTCGGCCGCCCCACTTCCTCAAATTGGCCCGGGAAGTCGCGAGAAACCCGGGCATGAATCGTTAAACCCTGGTTTCCTCCGCCTTCTTCACGAACGTCCCGAGCAACAGGTTTTTCGGCTCCTCTTTCGCAACCACGACGGCATATTCTTGCTTGAGCGAAAGACGGAGACCAATTCCCGCATAGATGCCAAAATCCTCACCGGCTTTGATGCCCCAACCGGCTTTGATGCCCCAACCGGCTTTGATGCCCGAACCGGCTTCGATGCCCCAACCGGCTTCGATGCCCGAACCGGCTTTGATGCCCGAACCGGCTTCGATGCCCGAACCGGCTTTGATGCCCCAACCGGCTTCGATGCCCGAACCGGCTTTGATGCCCCAACCGGCTTCGATGCCCGAACCGGCTTCGATGCCCGAACCGGCTTCGATGCCCGAACCGGCAAAAAGAAATTTTGAAAAAATCTTTCCAGTTACCTTTAAGAAGCCAGCGCAAAAAATGCTGTGCTCAACAACAAGATCGCCTTTAATCTCAATCACGTCGCTGGTTCTTCCGGCAGCTCCCAAAAGCCACCGTGCCCAGTCCGCGCGGTCCTCTTTCGCCAGAGCGTCAAGCACATCCTGGTAGCCGGCTTCCGTGCCGAATTTTTCCTTGAACCAAGCCACGCCCGAATCGCAAGCGCCCTTCTTTTCCAAAAGCTCAAGCGTAATTTTCATATGTCTCCCTTCGTCCGTTTGTCCGCAAAATGCGCCGACCTCCTGGCATCGGCAATCATCGCCATCAATCATCGAAAAAGCCCTTTCACCCACTCCCAAAACGTCAGCCGCTTTTTTCCGCCGATCCGCATCTGGCACCCAGCGCACCGGATACCTTCGCGGATGGGCCTCCTACAAAGCTCGCAGGACCGAAACTCACCGCGGCGGCAAATCATCGAACGTCCCACCGGACCGGAAGCTCCCCGGTTTCCCGGAGGAGCGCCCGGGCCTCGTTCTGCCGCCTGAACTCCTGGACCCTGCGCTCCGTGCGCGCCCAGCTTGTCGCGCCCATCCAGGAAAGGGTCGAGAAAACAATGAGGAGGAGGATCACGTCCCGGACGGCCATCAGTAATTTTCCCAGGGAATCTTCGCGAAGAACTTCGCGCTCTCGTCGGCCCCGCACTTCTCGCATTTCGGAGGAGCGAACCGGCCAACGCCGATGAAGCTGTCAATCGACCCACAGTCCCGGCACTTAGGAACCGTCGCTTTTTTCGGGCGCTTGCCAGTCCGGATTCCCCGCGCACGTTCGGAAGGGAAAAGGGAGTAGACCATCAGGCGACCCTCTCCCTCTCGCGCCGGCTCTGGAAGGCCTCGGCGATCCGGGCCTCGCACTCTACGCAATGGTCACGGCTCCGGGGGATCACATCGCCGCACTTGCAGGTGTTGGCCTTCTTGAACCGCTCGCACCCGCACCCGTCCGTGTTGCAATAGCTCTCGCCGTGCTTGTGCAGGAACCGCCAGTCCCCGCACTCACAGAGGTCGTAGTTGTCTTCGTTCAGCGTTTGGTCCATACAATGACTCCGTCGTTCTTTCGTTCAATCGCTTGAATCCGTCGGCCAACGACCCGGCCGTCTCCGTCCAAAATCGCCCCGCCCAGATACCTCTGATACGCCCTCGCGTCACTCAACCGACTGGCCACGATCTGCCCCGCCTGACTCGCTCTGATGGTCTGCATGGGTGCCTCCGTGCTTTTGCAGTTTTAGGCGCAACTCGAAAATCTCATCCTTGGCGTTCCTGAGTTCCAGGCACTTCTCGCCCAGGGCTCTGGCGAAATCTCCACATCTTTGGCAGCTATCCATGATGGGCTCCTTGCGGCTTCCTCATCGCCGCTTTCTCTTTTTCCAGCGTCTTTGACAGCTTCTCTAAATCCTTCGAGCAATCGACCTTGTGGGACCGGATCATTCTTCTCACGTCATCATCAATGATCCGAATGGATCCGCCGATCCGGACGTGCGGAAATTGCCCTGTCTCGCAGAGGGCGTAGAGCTTGGATTTGCCGATGTTCAGCATTGCGGAGGTTTGTTTGAGCGTGAGGAGTGTCATGCTGTCCTCCGGCGTTGTGCGATTTCGTTCATCTCGCGCATCCCTTGCAGGAAAAGCTGGTTATCCTTGGCTCGTTCTCCCCGGCGGTTTTGGGCCATAGGGAGATTGCGCCAGTCAAAGAGGCACTTATACCTCTCCGCTATAAATAGGAGAACGTTGTCGGGGAGACGCCGTTTCCCGTTATAGGCCATGCGGACAGCAGATTCCGAAGGACAGTCTTCCCCCATGCTTGCGAAACACTCCCGCCAAAAGGGGGTCGGAGATGCCACACCAAAGATGTTTTTGAATCCGTGATCCTTGAGGAATTGGCGAAACTCCAGAGCATGCTCGAAGTATGGAGAGCCTTTTTTCATACAAACCTCGACGGAAGTGTCACGGACGTGCGAACGTCACGGACGTGACGGCGACCGCACAAGAGTGTCGTGGACGCACAAAAAAAATTGCCGTAAACTGAGATCATGGACAAAAAGGATGCCCCCGTCTTACCGTTTCCGGCAGACCGGCGGGGCCGTCGCCCAGACCGGTTTGCGATCCTGGGCTTAAACAGAGAAGGAGCAACCGCCAAGCCCGTCCCACGCAGGCCGTTGGCGATTGCTCCTTCAAAA
>JACQPF010000041.1 GCA_016207625.1 Elusimicrobiota bacterium
CCATTGGTCGGTGGTGTCGACGATCTATTCCAGATCGGCGTTGGTCAGCACTTTTTCGGGGAGGGACGCGCCGGTGGCCAAAAATCGGATTCCCGTCATGGGACCGTCACCGGGTTCATTTGCTTCAGTTTGTCGCTGATTTGACGGTTGATGCTTTTTTCCACGAATTCGCCCGCCGTGCGGATGGCGTTCTTGATGGCCTTGGCATCGGACCCGCCATGGCTGATGATCGAAACGCCGTTCACCCCCAACAATGGCGCTCCGCCGTATTCCGAAGGGTCGGTTTTCTTGCGGATGGCCTTGAATGCGCCCTTCAGCAGGTATTTCCCAAAGATCGCAAGAGGGTGTTTACGGATTTCGCCTTTGATCAGGTTCAGGAGAGCCTCCGCGAGGCCTTCGGCGAATTTCAAGATGACGTTCCCAACGAAACCGTCGCAGACGTAAACATCCGCGTTCCCTTTCGGGATGTCTCTCCCCTCCACATGCCCGATGTAGTTCAGCCAGCTCTGTTTCAAAAGGAGATGGGTCCCTTGCGTGAGCTCGTTGCCTTTCCCCTCTTCCTCGCCGATGGTGATGAGGCCCACGCGCGGGTTCGGCAAGTTGAAGACGGATTGGGCATAAACGCTCCCCATGACGGCGAACTGAAGGAGGTGCCGGGGTTTGCAATCCACGTTGGCCCCCACATCCAGGACGACGCAGAACCCATCCAGCGTCGGCATGACCGTGGCGATGGCGGGGCGGGACACGCCGGGAAGGCGGCGCAAGTGCCAGAGCGATGCGGCCATGGTGGCGCCGGAGTTCCCCGCGGAGATGAAAGCGTCCGCTTGGCCGTCCGACACCAGCTTGGCGCACACCATGATGGAGGAATCTTTCTTGGAGCGGCAGGCTTCGGCCGGTTTTTCATGCATTCCCACAACGGTGGAGGCGTGTTGAATGGAAAAAGCGTTTTTTGCCCCGGCCCGTTCCAGCTCCCGTTCAATCAGGAGTTGATCCCCCACAAGGATGATGGTATGCCCGGTTTCCTTTTGGGCCAAAAGCGCGCCCTCCACGTTCACGGCGATGCCGCGGTCTCCCCCCATGGCGTCGACCGCGATCCGACACGTCATTGGAAGACCCGCTCGGCCAATAGGTTTGGGAAGCCCTGTCTCATGAAAGGATGCACATTCACTTTCGATTTTTATCTGGGATTGGAGCTGAAGGTGTTACGGATTACGACTGGCCCTCTTTTTTATCTTTTTTGGTCTTCGGAGGAAGGATCAACTCTCCTCCGTAATGACCGCAGGCCGGGCAGACCCGGTGCGGCATGCGGGCAGCCCCGCAGTTTGAGCACCGGGTTAAGGACCCGAGCTCCAGTCGCGAGTTTTGGGCGCGGCGCATGTCGCGCCGCATGGGAGTGTGCTTTTTCTTTGGGTTGGCCATGATCTCGCTCTCTTTTTAGTGAAAATAGATATCTTTCAGCTTATCAAAAGGGTTTTCGCGCCGTTCCCCTGAACAACCGCATGCGCCACGGTTCAGGTTTTTACCGCACTGTGAACAGAGCCCTTTGCAATCGGAGCGGCAAAGAGGCATGGCCGGAAGAGCCAGCAACAACGCTTGCCGCGACTCCTCCAGCAAGTCCACGACGATATGCGACGAGGGGACCTCCATGTCGAATTCGGCGGACAGAGGCGATGTCGATTCCTCCAAACATCTCGAGCAACGAACCCGGATTTTCGACATCAATTGCGCATGGATCAATATTTCGTCATCCACATTTTCCGCGTGGACTTGAACTCGAATCTGATCGGTCAGGACAGGCTGATCCATAACATCCAAGGGGATATCCTTCGCCGGAATGACGTCCGTCAAATCCAGGGTCCCTGCTTCCATGACTTCTCGGATGTTTAATTTCATAATATCCCCTAACAAAGAACAAAAGAAAGCCCCCTAGGAGGGGGCCAAGTTTGAAATCCAGGATAGATTAGCGAATTTAGAGAATTCTGTCAATTCACCGGACGGCCTTGTAGATATCTTCTTGTTGGCGCACCATTTGATCGATATCAAACTCCAGGCCGATGCTTTCCCGGGCTTTTTGCCCCATTTCCAGGGCGACAAGCGGGTTTTCCAGGAGGTGGATCACGCGGTCTGCCGTTTGTTCCGGCCGCTTGGGAACCGTCAAATATCCGTTCACGCCCTCCGCGATGACATCCGTGACGCCGTCCACGGCATTGGCCACGCAGGGCAGTCCCGAGGCCATGGCCTCCACCAAAGCGCAGGGCAGTCCTTCCCACAAAGAGGTCATGACAAAGACGTTCGTGCGCATGAAGATGTGAGGGATGTCCCTCCTCCAACCGGGCATCATGATGACTTCCGTCAGCTTCTTTTTTCGGATCAGTTCCTCGAGGTCCGGTCTCAACGCGCCATCGCCCACGATCAGGAAACGGGAGTCGGGTTGCGTCTTGTGGATGAGGGCCGCCGCCTCGATGAAATCGAACAGGTTTTTTTGCGGTTTAAAAGGCCCGATGGTGGTGATCAGCTTTTGGTTCATCGTCACGTGGATTCCCTGAGGGGCGTTGGGGCGGCGCGTTGTGGACCGGAAAAGCTTGAGTTGAACGCCGGCCCGGACCAAATGGTATTGGTCCGCTCGTCCGATCCCCAGGGAAAGCGCCCAATCGCGATTGGCCATCGAGACGGTGACCAAAGCCGTTGAAAGACGGGCCATGCACCTTTCCAGGAAAATGAAAACGGCTCTCGTCCAAACCCTTTGTTCGCGGTTGAACCCAAAACCGTGGAAGGTGTGAACGATGGTCGGGACGCCCGCCAGCCGCGCCGCC
>JACQPF010000046.1 GCA_016207625.1 Elusimicrobiota bacterium
CCTTATCCTGTCCCCTTTCTGAATCCCTGTTACTATAACCACCATCCCTTAATTTCGCATTACCAAGAAGTAAATTTGATGTAACAAACATTCCATTCCATCAATTCACTTCACTCACATGCAACGAATTGGCCATGTCCGGGCAAAACGAAGCATAAAAAGATTTAATCAATCCTTTTATTAGCCCTTTACACAGAGTTCCAAGGAAAGCGGCGACCCGGAGGGTCGACACCTCCGCTAGGGAATATCTTTCCAGAGACGAACAACGGAGGGAGGAATTCCGAAAGACAGGAACTGGTTGAAAGATGAGTTGTCGGCATTTCCGAGGCGCTCCCATTCCAGCCGGCAGAGGGACTTTTCGTAAGGCAATCCAGAGCGACGGGCATGAAGAGCGGCTTGCCGCAACGCTCGGCGCGCGGCGGCTTGATTCCCGAAAAGCGTTTCCGTGCGGGCCGAACCGAGAAGACACATGATGAGGCCCCTTTCGTCTTTCACTTTCTGAAAGAGCCCATACGCGCGCCGGTAACAGGCTCGGGATTTGTGAATTTCGCCCATCCTCCTGTAACTACCGCCCAGGCCCCAAAACGCGAAGGCCATACTGCCTTCGTCCCCCACCCGAGCGTAGAGTTTGGCGGATCTCTCATAGAGCGGAATGGTTTTGGAGGCGTTTCCCCAGACACGCTCGGCGTTCCCCATGCCGCAAAGACCATAGGCCTGCCCGAACAAGTCTTCGACCCGCTTAAAAATAGAATACGCCTGCTGGTATTTGCGAAAAGATTCCCGTCCTTTTCCAAGGACACGAAGTGTCCCCGCTTGGCCGCAAAGGGCGTAGGCCCGGGAGTGGGGATCCTTGAGCCGCCCCGCCATGCGCTCCGCCTCTCGAAAGGCCCGCAGGGCCCGGACATAGTTTCCGGAAAACCGTTCCACCCCTCCCAACGCCCACCAGGCGTGCTGCAAGGCTTCGATGTCGTTCCGCTTCGTTAGGGACGGAATGCATTTTCTGAGGATCCGGCCGGCCGCGGCATGATTTCCCAGGCCGCGCTCCACGAGAGCCGTTTCAAGGAGTACGTCTTCCCGGCTCGGGTCGTCCGGCGGCCGAAACCCGCCAGAGCGATCGTTGGCGGCCCAGATGCCCCGGGCCTCCGGGTACCGGCCAAGGATCCGCAGGCAAGCGCTGGCGCCCAAGGCCGCCCGCAAGCTTTCAGACGGCACGCGGCAAAGACGATAGAAACGCCGGGCGGATCGATACGCCTTGAGCGCCTCTTCAAAGCGTCCTAGGGCGCGAAGGGTCTCCCCGAGGCGCCAGGCGATTTCCGCTTTTAAGAAACGATCCCGTGAGCGTTTTTCCGCCGCGCGAATGAGCGGCAAGGCGTCGGCGTGTCGATTGCGCGCCAGAAAAAATTCCGCTTTGGAGAGAGAGGTAAGAGCGTCGTTAGGCATTGTCGTCAAAAACAGTTCGGGCTATGAGCCAAGGGCTTTCCGCCCAGGGTCCATAGCCCGTTGAGAGAAATCCGCGATGAACGCGTTTACCGTTTGGAGTGCTGGTAGCGGCGGCGCGCCTTGGGTTGGCCCGGCTTTTTGCGTTCCACCATGCGGGGGTCCCGGGTCAGGAATCCGCTCTTACGGAGCGTGCCGCGTATCTTCTCGTCCATGGCCACGATGGCCCGGGCCAAGCCCAGGCGGATGGCGTCCGCTTGGCCGGTGACCCCGCCGCCGTTCGTGCTGACGAAGATGTCAAAGGTCTCTAAATTCTTAGTCAGTTTCAAAGGCGACAAGACGGACGCTTTCTGCCGCTCATGGCCCGCGAAAAAATCGTCCAGGGATTTGGAGTTCACGAACAACCGGCCTTCTCCGGGAACGACGCGCACCCGCGCCACCGCGGTTTTGCGACGGCCCGTGGCCCAAAGGGGATTTTGCCGTGTGACGGCCAACGTTTCGGGGGACATGTTTTAGGACGCCTTTCCACCCGCTTCAGCGGGGTTCGTATTTGATTCGTAGGGAAGAACGAACGGCCCGCCCATGCGGGTTTTCCGGTTCTTCATATCCACGGGAATGGCCCCGCCGTAACGCTTGAGGCCTTCGTCGGCCCGGAACACTTTCAGGCGCCTCATGAAGTGGTCGCGGAGGCGGTTTTTCGGAAGCATGCCGTAAACCGCGAGCTCCACCACCCGAGCGGGCTTTTCCTGCAACAGCTTTCCGTAGTTCGTATAGACCTGGCCGCCCGGATAGCCGGAGGCCCGAAAATCGATTTTTTGGATGGCTTTGTTTCCGGTCAGTTGGAGCTTCTGAGCGTTGATCACCACAACGGCGTCTCCCAGATCCATGTGGGGAGAATAGGAAGGCTTTCCTTTTCCACGCAAGAGCTGGGCCGCCATGGAGGCTAAACGCCCGAGAGAAACGCCGTCAGCGTCCAAAAGGAACCAGCGGCGCTCCACCTGATTGGGTTTTAAATGGGGTGTTTGAATGAGCGACATAGTTGGTGAATTATAGCAGACCTTTCTTTTATCGTCAAACAAAAAAAAGACCATCGGTTGGCCGGACGACCAACCCGTCCTGTTGACTCTCTGTTTGGTTATATTACATCATTACCTCATGCAAAAGCAAATCCCCCGCGACTTTTCTCTGATCGCATCCCTCCTCTTGCTCGTGGCCATGGGGTTCATTCAACTCCTGGCGCTCCCCAACGGGTTTGTCGGAAAAGAACATGATGACGCCCTCTATCTTCTAGCGGCTGAGGCGCTTCGTAACGGACATTATCATCTGTGGTTCCTCCCGGGCGGCGTGCCCATCACCCAGACGACGCCGGGATTCCCTCTTCTTTTACTGCCGGCGGTTTTCGGGTTAAAAGACGCTTTCAGTTTGTATCCCATCTATGTTTGGGGATTGCTGGCCGCGTGCAATGCGGCCGTCTGGCTTTGGTTCCGACGGAGGTTCCCCTGGGGCATTTCCTGGGCGGCCACGGCGCTGTTCGCGATGAACCCCCTGGTGCTTTCAAGGTCCGGTGTCGTGATGCCGGAGGCGCCCTTCCTCCTTGCGGCTCTTATTTTATTTTTATGTTGGGATCGATGGCCGGCCTGGGCCACGGGGATTGGAATCCTGTTTTGTTACCTGATTCGTCCGGCGGGGCTTCCGCTGGCGGCCGCCTTCGCGGCGGCCTGCATGGCGCGGAAGAAAAGACGGGATACGCTTGTGGTCCTCTCCGTCACCCTCCTGGGAATCGGCGCGTGGATGGCGTGGACACGACAAGCCGGCGGGATGCAGGAAGCGAACGAGCTTTTGGGAAGCTACGGAGGAGGACAGTGGACGGGGTTGGGGAAAATCGCGGTCATCAACTTCAAGAAACTCGTTGAAACGTGGGGAGCCACTTTCCTGCCGATGGATCTGACCGGCGGGCGCGCTCCGATGATCGTGGGCGGGGCCCTCCTCATCCTGGCAACGGCGGGGCTCGTCAAATCCATTCCGCGCATCATAACAGCCCCTGAAGATTCATTTATAGCGATCACACTCGTGATGCATCTGTTTTGGCCCTGGTGGTTTGACCGCTACCTTCTGCCGTTACTCCCCTTCCTCATCCTGAAAGCCCTGCAAGGGGTTCCGGCCCGGTGGCCGGGCGCATTTCCCCGCCGGACGGGGGCCGTTCTCGCTCTTCTCGTCCTATTCCAATTTTTTGCCCAGGGCCGATTTTGGTTGAAGAAGGATCCCGCGGAAGGCCGCCCCACGCTGGCGGACACGTACTCTTGGATACGGTCCAACACGTCTCCGGCGGATATTTTCGCAAGCCCCTTCTATGCCCGGGACCTGCTTTACGCGGACCGCCTGTTCTTGCCTCTTCCCCCTTCCCCGGGGAACGTGTTCCACAGGGAGTTGGCGAGGCGCAAGGTTCGCTTCGTGCTTTGGGAGGATGTTTCAGACGTCGGCCTCTCCATGGGAGAGAACGCGCCGGTCCTGGCGGAATTGCGGAGGGTGGAAAACAGGTTAAGCGATCCCGCTCGGTTCCGGCCCGTCCATGTCGACGGGAACAGAGCCGGGACGCTCTACGAAGTCTTGCGAAGGGGCGAGGGGGACGATTCGTCCGAACGCTGATTCTGGATTTGTCCCATCAAACCATCTGCTTTTTTCCTGGCTTCGGCCATTTTCGCGGAACGGATCTCGCGATAGCCTCTGACCTCCTCCGGCAACCGGAGGGCTTCCGTGTAGAGACGGTAGCTCTCTTCACTGGAAAAAATGTTGAACCCGTCCACAAGCGCCTCATACCAAGACCGGAACGCTTTTTCCTCCGTGTGCCAATCCGGCAAAAGCCGCCGCAGGATGCGCAGATGCTTCATGATGTGCAACTGCCAGTTGCGGCTCTTCCAATCGAACTCCAGGTTCCGGCCGAACACCGTGAAACGCGGGCGGTTGAAATGCGTGTAGGCGACCTTGTCTCCGCGGCTTTCATCGATTTGAAAACGCTCCCGGTCCCGGCGGAACTTCTCTTCCGAGGTCAAAAGCTGCGCGACGTAGACCTCGTCCTTGATGATCATCACCTTGTATAAGCTTTCCAGGACCGCCCGTGTGGCTTTGTGGCCCCTCTCTTTCTGGTCTTTTTTATATGTGGCCCAAAGGCGCGACAGATATTTCTCGGCATAGGCGAGGCCTTCGAATCGGATGAGGTCGTACACGTACTGCGCCAGTTTGGCGCGGATGTTTTCTTCCAAGTCGATCCAACGCGCGGCCTCTTCCATCATTTTGCGATACTCGCGCGCGAGGCGCCGCCCGCCGACTTTCCGGCGGAGGAGCGCGGTCTTGTCCTCCAGCACGTTCCGATAGCCGGGCAACTGAGGCTGGAAGCTTTTGAAGAGCTCCGGGCGGTCCGCGACTTGCCGTCCCAGATGGAACGCGCGGAGGTTCTCCTCCCGGTCGTGGGGAGGCACCATCATTTCGACGGCGCGCGTTAAGTTCTGAAGGGAAACGGGGATGAGCCCCCGCTGGAACGCGACGCCCAAAAGCAGCACGTTGCAGTACATCCGGCTGCCGAAATACGCCTCGGAAACCTGGGAGAGATCAATGCCGAAATACCGGTCGGACTTGGTGTATTTTCGAAGAGTTTCCTCCAGGTCCTCCGCGTTGAAATCGTCCAACCCGATCAAGGTGCGGACGGTGGGCGTCTTGTGCGTGTTGACGATGGCCGCCGTGCGCGACGGGCTGGCCACGCGCAAGTTGACCTTGGGGTCCAGGCCCCGCGCGGCCTCCAGGATGTCGATCCCCAAGAGGAGGTCGGCCCGGCCATAGGGGACGAGGGGCGCCATGATTTGCTCTTTCTTGGAATAAATCACATGGCCGTAGACGCCGCCGTTTCGGATGGCGAGGCCTTTTTTGTCGGCGAAGAGGACGTGGTAGCCTTCCAGGATCCCCGCCTGGACCAGGATGCCCGTCACGACGCCGGACCCCATTCCGCCCACGCCCGCGGTGTAGCAGAACCAGACATCGTCCATGCGCGCCGCGGCGGGCATCGGCAGGTCATGGATGGGGACCGCCGGAGGCGGCGGGAGAGGCTGCCTGCGGCGGATGGTGATCTCCTCGAAAGAGGGGCAGACTTTCCCCTTCATGCAGGCGCCGTCCGAGACGCATAGGGATTTGTCGGTGACGATCTTGGGGCCATGGAACGTCTGCTCGATGGAAAGCCCGGGGCAGCCCGTGGACTTGGTGCACTCCAGGCAGAACTCGCAGACTTCCGGCGTGATGTTGATGACTTTTTCTTCGGGCAGGTAGCCGATCTGCTGGATGAACCGCTTGCGTTCCCGGCGGACGCGCCGGTGATAGGTGATGCCGCACTCCTTGTCGGCGATGATGACCTTCACGCCGTCTTTTAATACCACGTCTTCCATCAAGGCGCGATAGGAGTCCCGATAAGCGGGGTTCACGCGGTAAATCGGCACCGAGTCCCTGGCCATGCCGCGGATGACGGTTTCAATGTCCTGGGCGAACGTCTTCTGGTTCATGAGGTCCACTTCGTTCCCGGGGGTGGGCTGGTGGCCCGTCATGGCCGTGGTTTTATTTTCCAGGATGATGTAGGTGATGTCCTGGTTGTTCTTGATGGAGTCCGAGACCGCCAGCATGCCCGAATGGAAGAACGTGGAGTCCCCCAGGAACACGACCTGCTTGTTGCTGATGAAAGGATCGATCCCCGCACCCGTGCCGCCTCCCAGGCCCATGCCGGAATAGTTCTGCATGAGGCCCACGTTCGGCTCGAACTGCAGCATGGAATGGCAGCCGGATTCTCCATGGAAGACCACGTCGACGGCTTCCCGGCCGTGCTTCTCCGCCATATAGCCAGGCTTCACGAAGTCCTGCTTGATGGATTTGGCCACGGTGGATGAGTCCCGGTGCGGGCACCCGGGGCAGAAGGTCGGGGTGCGCGGGGCGATCTTCACCTCGGCTTTGGCGGTCTCAAGGACGGTGCTGAGGGATTTCTCCCACCGCTCGTCCGTTCCCGCCGGGACTTGAATCAGGTTCTTCGAGAAAAGAGGCGCCAGCCGTTCGATCAGGATGGAGGCATTGATGCCCCGGACCGCGGGCACGCCCTCCAAGTCGTCCGGGAACCGTTTCCCCCACACGGCGGGCATCTTGGTGAGCCGGCCTTCCTGAACGGCACGCTGAAGCTGGCGCACCACTTGGGATTCCAGGAAGTCCCGCTTCTCTTCGACCACGTAGATCTGGTCCACGCGGCGGGCGAAATCGATGAGCAATTGATCATCCAGCGGATAGGTGACTCCCCATTTCAGCACGGGGAATTTTCCGTCCAAGCCCATGTCTTGGAGCGCTTGAGCGAGGTAGCAGAAGGACAGACCTGAGGACATGAACCCCACGGAGGCCCGCCCGCTCGGCGGGCTCCAAAGGACGCGACTCAAGGCCCTTCGGCGGACTTCATCCAGGAACCGGAGATGCCGGTCGCTCAAGGTGGCTTCCCGCCAAGAGGTGTGCGGCGGGATCATCACGCGGTCCCCTACCGGCATTTCCGTCGAGGACAAGGCCGTCCTTTGGTGGCGGTTGATGGCCGGGTAAAGGTTCGGACGGCACTTGACGGAGCCGCCGCCGTCGGCCTGGTTGGTGGTCATGATGTAGGTGACGTAGAGGTCGGCGAACCCCGACAGCTCGAAGGCGTCCTTGATCCAGTCCTTGATTTCCTGGAAAGTGGCGGGTTCCATGACCGGCATGTTGAGGTGCATGGAGAGATAGCGGGAATCGGAGTTGATTTGGGTGGTTTCATTCCAGGGGTCGTCCCCCACCACCACCATTGCGCCGCCGCCGGACCGGCGGGTCTCCGCCAAGTTCCCGATGGCCAGGCCGTCGGCCGCCACGTGCATCCCCACGGACTTCATGATGGC
>JACQPF010000034.1 GCA_016207625.1 Elusimicrobiota bacterium
CGCGGCGGGCGCGTGGTCGACCCCGCCAACCGGAGGGACGAGGTCTTGGACGTGCTGGTCGATGGCGACCGGATCGCCCGCGTGGCCAAAAGCATTCCGGCCGGGGACAACGTCACCGTCCTCGACGCGCAAAACCTCATCGTGGCTCCCGGGCTCGTGGACATGCACGTCCACTTGAGAGAGCCGGGGAACGAAGGCGCCGAGACGATCGAATCCGGAACTTTGGCGGCCGCCGCCGGCGGGGTGACGAGCGTTCTGGCCATGCCCAACACCACGCCGCCGGTCGACAACGTCTCGGCCATCCGGTTCATCCTCCGCCGGGCGGAAGAATTGGGGGCCGTGCGGGTGTGGCCGGCCGGCGCCATCACGCAGGGCCGGGCCGGGGAGAACCTCTCTGAAATCGGGGCCATGGTCCGCGCGGGATGCGTGGCCATCACCGACGACGGCGCCAGTGTTCCCAACAGCAAGGTCCTGCGCCGGGCCATGGAGTATGCGAAGATTTTCGACCTCCTCATCATCGAGCACGCCGAGGACAAGGCGCTGAAATCGGACGGAAGCATGAACGAAGGCCCCCTGGCCACCCGGCTGGGCCACAAGGGAATTCCCAACCAAGCGGAGTCCATCGCCGTGGCCCGGGACATCGCCCTGGCCGAGTTGACCGGCGCCCGGCTTCACGTGCAGCATGTGTCGGCCCGCGAAACGGTGGAGTTGATCCGCCAGGCCAAGGGCCGCGGCGTGCGCGTCACCGCCGAGGTCACGCCGCACCACTTGACGTTGACGGAAGAAGCGATCCT
Organism: Elusimicrobiota bacterium; assembly: GCA_016207625.1. Lineage (GTDB taxonomy): Bacteria > Elusimicrobiota > Elusimicrobia > FEN-1173 > FEN-1173 > JACQPF01. Next base: position 795 of record JACQPF010000034.1, read on the forward strand.
TGAATATGGGACCGACGCGAAAATGAATCCTCCCCTGCGCTCGAAGGCGGACCGCGATGCTCTCGTCGAAGGCTTGGCCGACGGCACGCTGGATTGCATCGCCACCGATCACGCGCCCCATTCGCGGGCCTCGAAAGACCAGGAGTTCTCGGCCGCGCCTTTCGGCATCATCGGGCTGGAGACGCTCCTCCCCTTGACGGTCACCCATTTGATCGAGCCGGGCTTTCTCTCTTGGCCGGAAGCGATCCGGAGGCTCTCCCTGAACCCCGCCCGGATTTTGAAATTGCCTTTCGGTCACCTGTCGGAGGACGCCCCGGCGGACGTGGTCGTGATCGATCCGAAGGAAGAGAGGAAGATCTCCTCCTTCGCGTCCCGCAGCCAAAACTCCCCGTTCCTGGGCTGGACGCTGCGGGGCTTCCCTCAAACCGTGCTGGTGGGAGGGCATGTGGTCTTTCAGCGGGAGGCCGCCCGCGTTTGACGTCCCTGTACAAGAAAATCATTCGTCCGATCCTCTTCCATTTCCCTCCGGAAATCGCCCATTCGTTGGCCCTTCGCGCGCTGAAGGCCGCCGCGCTTCCTCAGGTCCAGCCGTTCATTGAAAATTCCCTCCGCGTGAAAGACCCCGCCCTTCGCGTCACATTGAAGGGCGACGGGGGAGACCTGGTCTTCCCGAACCCGGTGGGGTTGGCGGCTGGTTTCGATAAGGACGCCGAAGCGTTGAAGGGCCTCACCGCGCTCGGCTTCGGTTTCCTGGAAGCGGGAACCCTCACGCCCAAGCCGCAGGAGGGGAATCCCCGGCCCCGTCTTTTCCGGTTCCCCCAGGCGGAAGCCCTGGTGAACCGGATGGGGTTCAACAATCAAGGCGCGGCCTCCGCCGCCGAGAGGCTTCCTCTGCGGATCAACCTCCGCATCCCCGTCGGCTTCAACATCGGGAAAAACCGCACGACGCCTCTGGAGCAGGCCACCGGAGACTACCTCGCCTGCATGGAACGGCTGTATGAGCCGGCGGATTTCTTCGTCATCAACGTCAGCTCTCCGAACACGCCGGGCCTGCGGAAACTGCAGGCTCCGGAGCAATTGGATCCCCTCTTGAAAGCCATCAAAGAGAAGAACGACGCGCTGGCTTTAGAAAAAGGAAGGTCCCGGAAGCCCCTCCTTTTCGTCAAAATCTCGCCCGACGATGAGCCTTTGGAATCCGCCGTCGGCGCCGCCGTTTCGGCGGGGTTTCACGGCATCGTGGCCACCAACACCACCCGCTCCCGGGAGGGGCTTCCGCCCGGCGCTCCTTCCGACGGGGGGATGAGCGGGCGCCCCCTGCGATCGAAATCCACGGAGGTGGTCCGCCGCTTGCATCAGGCGTCTCGGGGTCATTTGACCCTCATCGGCGTGGGCGGGATTTTCTCCGCGGAAGACGCCTATGAGAAAATCCTCGCGGGGGCGTCCATGGTCGAGGTGTACACCGGGTTCATCTATGAAGGATACTCGCTCGTGCGCGACATCAACCGGGGCCTGCTGGACCTGTTGAAGAGAGACGGCTTCCAGTCCGTTCAGGACGCTATCGGGAAAAAAGCCTAGAGGGGAAAACCATGAAAACGGAAAAAGGTTTGATCGTCGCTTTGGACGTCGCCGCGGACAAGGCGAAGGCCCTGGTGGAACGCATGGGGGAGGCGGTGGATTTCTACAAGGTGTCTCCCTTTTTGATGATGCAGGACGCCGCCTTCGTCCCCTGGCTCATCGCGCGGGGCAAGCGGGTGTTTTTGGATTGCAAATGGTATGATATTCCGTCTCAAGTGGCCCGTTCCGTGGAAGCCGCGGGGCGGATGGGAGTCACGTCCTGCACCATCCACGCGAGCGCCGGTTCCGAAGTGATGAAAGCGGCGCTTTCCGTCACGCCCCGACCGCTGATCTGGGGCGTCACGGTGCTGACGAGCATGGGCGCCGGGGACTTAATAGAAATCGGCGTTGCGGACGTCCCCTTTCTTCAGGTCCACCGCCTGGCCACGCTGGCCCAGGCCTGCGGGCTGAACGGGCTCGTGTGCTCTCCTCTTGAGATCTCCTATTTGAGAGAAAAGGGGATCGTCCTGGACCTCATCACTCCGGGGATCCAGTTCGGGGAGGCGGGGGGCAAAGACCAAAAACGCACGGCATCTCCGCAGGACGCTTGGTCCGCCGGAGCCGCTTACATCGTCGTGGGGCGAAGCATTTTGGATTCGAAAGATCCGGCCGAGACGGCCCGGAAAATTTTGGAGTGCCATGGGCCAAAGTAAAGGAAAAACAGAGACCGCCGCATCCCTCACGCCCTTCGCGCAAGGGTATATCCTCTTTTCCGTTTTCCTCCTGGGACTGGCGGTCCTTGTTTTGGAGGTGCTCGGGACCCGGGTCATCAGCCCCTACTATGGGTCGAGCGTCTATGTGTGGTCGTCCTTGATCACGGTGACGCTGGCGTCCCTGGCCGTGGGGTACTGGGCGGGCGGCTCATGGGCGGACCGGAACCCCAGCCCCGCTCTCTATTTTGCCCAGACGGCGGTGTCCGGACTTCTCGTGCTGGCCGTGCCATTCGTGAAAAATATGGCTTTGTCCGCGACGACGCCCTTAGGGTTGGGGATCGGCTCCTTGGTCTGCTCGGCGCTGTTGTTCGCCCCGGCTCTCGTGGTCATGAGCGCCACGGGACCCCTGGCCATCCGCCTGACCATCTCGCAATTTCCCTTGATCGGCCGTGGCGTGGGGAAGGTTTATGCCATTTCGACGGTGGGAAGCGTTTTGGGGGCTCTGTTGACGGGGTTCGTTTTGGTGCCCCACTTCGCGGTCCGTCAAGTTCTTTCGGCGTTAGGTCTCGGTTTGATGCTCCTGGGCGGACTGGGTCTTATCCTATGGGGACGACGGGGCGGAGCCGGAGGCATCGTTTGCTTGGCGGTCCTGGCCATGGCCCATCCCTTTCTACGCCCGCCCCGGGCCGCGGCTTCCAACATTCTCGTGAATCGGTCGTCTTTCTACGGAGAAATCAAAGTGCTCGATTCCCAGGCCTTGCGGTTCCTCTTGATCGACGGGGTCAGCCACGGCTGCATCAACACCCAATTGCAAGAACCTTGGGCGGACGTCCTGCTGTTTTTCGAATACCTTCCATTGCTCAAACCTGAATCCCGCAAGGCGCTTTTGATCGGCTTGGGGGCGGGAAGCGTCTCCGAATCCTATCGAAGGCATCACGGCATCGTCACCGATGCGGTGGAGATCGATCCCGTTATCGTGGAGGTGGCGCGGTCGCATTTCGGTTTCGTCCCTTCCGGCCGGGTGGCGGTGGAGGACGGCCGCACTTTCGTGGAACGCACCGCGGACGCCTACGACATCGCCATACTCGACGCGTTCACTTCCGAGAGGGTCCCGTTCCACCTGTTCACGGAGGAGTTCTTTGAAAAGATCCGGTCTCGCCTTCTCCCCGGCGGTTTTTTCGGCATCAACACGGTGGGCGCTCCGGACCATCCGGGGTGGACATCCATTTACAAGACGCTGGCCCGCGTGTTCGGCCACGTGCGGGTGTTCGCTTCCCAATCCAAGCCGGGAGAGCTCGGGAACATCATTTTCGTCGCCTCCAACGCTCCTTTCCCGAAGGACGTCGATGTGTCTCCGCTTCGGCCTTTCGCCCGCGAAATCGTGAAAAAGGTCCTGTCGAATGAATTGCCGTCTCCGGAGCCGGAAATCCTGAACGCGATGCCGGTGTTGACGGATGATTTCAACCCCATCGACGATTATTATAAGGATATTGTCATGAGGTGGAGGGAAGCGATCATCCGCGCCAGCAAAGACGTGCTTTTGTTCGAGGGCGCACTCTAGCGTTGCGCGACATGAAAACGATTCCGCTCGCTCGGACCATTTATCAAACCTGCAATTTGAAAGGGACGTTCCTCCTGCGTTCCGGCAAGACCAGCAATGAGTATTTCGACAAATACCTCTTTGAGTCCCGCCCGGATCTTCTCGACGCCATCGCCGGGGAAATGGCCGCCCTCGTTCCACCGGGAACCGAGGTCCTGGCCGGACTTGAGATGGGAGGGATCCCCGTGGCCGTGGCCCTTTCCATGAAAACCCGGCTCCCCGTCATTTTCGTTCGGAAGAAGGCCAAGGAATACGGCACGCGCAAGCTGGCGGAGGGGATGGATTTCAAGGGCCGCCGGGTCACGGTCGTCGAGGACGTGGTCACCACCGGCGGCGCGATCATCGACGGGGTGAAGGCGCTGCGCGAGCAGGGAGCCGTGATCGCGGACGTCCTCTGCGTCATCGACCGGGAGTCCGGGGGGCCGGAGAAGCTGAAAGAGCTGGACCTCCGCCTCACGAGCCTTTTCACCGCCACAGCGCTCCGCGAATCAGAAAAGAACAGGAAGGATTTGATATGAAAAGCTGGACCTATAAGAAATCCGGGGTGGACATCGACGCGGGCGACGCGCTGGTGGACCACATCCGGAAACGGATTCCCTCCATCGGCGACTTCGCCGGTCTCTTTCCCTTGCCGAAGAACGGCCGCGGCCAATCGTACCTCGTGGGCTGCACCGACGGCGTGGGCACCAAGCTGAAGGTGGCCCAGGAACTGGGCCTGCACGACACCATCGGCATCGACCTGGTGGCCATGAACGTGAACGACCTGCTCTGCTGCGGGGCGAAGCCCCTGTTCTTTTTGGATTACTACGCCGCCGGCAAGCTGGACTTGAAGGTGGCCAAGCGCGTGGTGGACGGCATCATCCGGGGATGCCGCGAGGCCGATTGCCTTTTGATCGGCGGCGAGACCGCGGAAATGCCCGGGATGTATCCGGCGGGAGAATACGACCTGGCCGGGTTCGCGGTGGGCCTCGTGAACGAGGCCGAGCGCGTTCGCAACGAACGCATCAAGCCGGGCGACGTGCTTCTGGGCCTGCCTTCCTCCGGCGTGCATTCCAACGGCTATTCGCTGGCGCGGGCCCTCTTCAAAGGGAAAGACCTGAAGAAGTGGGGGAAGAAACTCATCGAGCCCACCCGCATTTACGTGCGCCCCGTCCGGAAGGCGCTGGCGGCCCATCCCGGGGCGATCAAAGGCTTGGCCCACATCACGGGCGGCGGCCTGCTTGAAAACGTGCCGCGCTTCCTCCCCAAGAAAACGGACGCGGTCCTTTACAAGGCCTCCTGGCCCGTGCCAGAGGTGTTCACGGAAATGCAGCGCCGCGGGCGCGTGGATGAGAACGAGATGTTTCGCACCTTCAACATGGGCCTGGGCATGGTGCTGGCCGTGTCCCGCGAGAAGGCCCAGGCCGTGAAAAAGCTTCTCGAACCTTGCTATGAGGTGGGCCGAATCCAAACCGGAAGCCGGATCGTCCGCTTCGTGTAAGAGAATGACAGGCATGCCCAAAATCGGAATCGGTGTCCTCGTGTCCGGCGGAGGGTCTAATTTTCAAGCTCTGGCGGAAGCGGCGCGCAAAGGAGAGATCCCGGGCGGGGAGGTCCGGCTGGTGGTTTCCAACCGGCCCGGCGCGGGCGCCCTGGTACGGGCGAAAGCCCTCGAAGTGGAAGCCCTGGTCTTCGAGCCCAAGGATTTCGCAAGCCGCGCCGCCTACTACGAGCGCATCGGCGACGAATTCAAGAAGCGGAGCGTCCGGTTGGTGTGCCTGGCCGGGTTTTTGATGAAGGTGGAGCCCAACTTCATCCGCATGTTCCCCGGGCGCATCCTGAACATCCACCCCGCCCTGCTGCCCCGCTATGGCGGCAAAGGCATGTATGGCCGCTTCGTACACGAAGCGGTGATCAAATCCGGCGACGCGGAGTCCGGCTGCACGGTGCACGTCGTGGACGAGGAGTTCGATCACGGCCCCATATTGCGGCAGGCCCGCGTGCCGGTCTTGCCGGGAGACACCCCCGAGAGCCTGGCCGCCCGGGTGCTGGTGGAAGAACATCGAATTTATCCTACAGCCGTGAAGCCGATGATCGAGAAATTGCTGGCGACGACAAACGAGGAGACGGTTCCATGATCCCACGCTACACACGCCCCGAGATGGCGCATATCTGGACGGACCAGCACCGCTGGGAAACGATCCTGGAAATCGAGCTCCTCGCGGCCGAGGCC
>JACQPF010000045.1 GCA_016207625.1 Elusimicrobiota bacterium
GACCGCTGGGGGAACCTCGTTCCCGGCTGCACGGTGGCCCTGGATATGGCCAAAGGCATCGGCCGATACATGCCGGAGGACAGCACCACAACCGTCAGGGCGACGAATGGGCAAGGGATAATTGAATTGGCTTATCGTTCCACTTTGGTGTCCGGGAAAGAAACTCTCATCGCGATGGCGGGAATTGACCCTAACGCGGCGGCGGGTTCGACGCAAATCAACCAGTTAGGTATTCCCAAGAACATCTATCTGACCAGCGACAAAATGTTCCTCACGGCCAACGGCGCGGACACAGCTCTCTTGACGGCCCAGGTGGTGAACGGCAACAGCATGCCGGTCTATGGCGCGAAGGTCCTCTTCACGCCTTCCGAGAGCATCCAGGTCACGTCGGCAACCACCAACGAAGATGGGTTTGCCTACGCGGTATACACATCCACCACCCAGGCGGGCCTTGCAAACGTGATTGCGGCGGTGGAGGGAACCGTTCACACAGATACCACCACGCTGACTTTGCTCCCCGATTTGTCCTCACCAACCGTCTCGCTGCAAGCGTCCGTCTCTACGGTGCCGGTCACCATCGGCCAGTCCACATCAACCGCTCTCATAACGGTTGAGGTAAAAGACGCCTACAACAACCCCATTTCCAACGACCTCGTATATTTCCAAGTTCTGGAGGGAGATGGCGTCATTGCAGGCTCCACGGTGACGAACATCAACGGCCAAGGCCAGTTGACCTACACCAGCGGAGGTCTCGCCGGAAGAGTTCGCATTCAAGCATCGGAATATCTGGCGGATCATTCGGCCATTCTGGAACTGACGCAAAGTCCCGGTCCGGCGTCGAGCATTGAGATGACGGCTAACCCGCCCATCCTCTTGAACGGCAATGGAGGGACCGCCGGCTCCACCCTCATCGCCCAAGCGGCGGATGCCAACGGCAACCCCAGGCCGGGAGAACTCATCCTGTTTCAGTTGATGGAAGGCACCGGGACCATTGACCCGTCCTCCACGGCCGATGAAACCGGAAAAGCGACGACCACGCTGACCACGAACATGACGGCGGGACGCATCCTCGTCAAAAGCCGAACGATATCGCCGGAAATTGACGCAACCCTTGAGCTCCCCATTTATGAGAGGACTTTGTCCCTCGCCGCCGTCCCGGGAACCTTGACGGCCGGCGCCGATGAACCGGCCGCGCTCGTCGCCACTTTGGCCTATGACAACGGCCAGCCCATCGCCGGGGTCCCCATACAGTGGGAGAAAGTGTCCGGCGAAGCCGAGCTCGTGGTCCTCAGCACGATGACGAACAACAGCGGCCAAACCTACGCCCGCCTTTTTGCCGCGCCATCGACAGGGGCGACTCGCGTCCGCGCCTTCGCTCCATCATACGACCCCGCGATGGAAAGCGTGCTGGGAATCGATGTGCGATCCGCCGCCCCGTCCACAATGGAAGTCACAGCGACCACGAACGTGGTTGTGGCCGACCTGGACGGCTCAACGATAACCGTATCCATCCAAGACACCTACGGGAATCCCGTTCCATCCCAGGCGGTCGCCTTTGAGATCCTTTCCGGGCCTGGGTCGCTCTCTCCGCTTTCAGCGACGACGGACGAACAAGGGGAAACGGCCGCGTGGTTCAACAGTCAATTGATCGGCGCCACCGCTATTCGTATCGCCGTCAACAATTATCCCCAGCTCACAAAGGATTTCGTCATCACCACGATCTCCGGCGAACCCAAGAATTTAACGTTCTGGGCCGAACACATTCGGGTGGAGGCGGGGTCCCAAGAACCGGTTTACCTCTATGCCCGCCTGGTCAACAGCCACGACAACCCTAAGATGGGGACTCCCGTCCAATTCCAAATCGCCGGCGGCGCGGGGGAGATCTATCCCTTGAACGACGTGACGGATCCCCTGGGAATGGCCTCGGCTTTCTACCTGCCTGGTCCCGCAAGCACGGGGACCGTGGTCTTGGAAGCTCTCGTGCCGGGATGGCCGGGGCTGACGAGGAACCTGTACCTCCTCATCGTCGATCCGCAACTCACCATCACCCTTTCACCGCCGAACCCGTCCCTGTTCAATCCCGCACAGGGCGAAACCGTCGGTCTGCCCTACGAAATCTCAAAAGACGCTTCGGTTTCTGTCGAGATCTACGACCGCGCCACCAACAACCTTACGGCCGGCCTCGATGGGAACAGCGAAATTCAGGGAACGCACGTCCGCTTGTGGAACGGGTCCGGCATTACGGGGGAAGGACAATACTATTACAAAGTGATCGGGATTGACGGGAACCTGAACCGGACGGAAACCGACAGCCGGACCCTGGGAGAAAGCGGATACTTTTCCGCCTCTACGACCTTGGAGACGATCACGAACGTCACCACCGCGGAACGTTTCGCTCCTCCTCAAGATCAATTGACCATCGCCTATCGCGTCTTCACACCCAACGCGGCCACCCTGGTGACCCTCAAGGTCTACAACTCAAGAGGAGAACTCATCCGGACAATCCTCGAAAATGAATCGCAGGCCGCCGGAGACCAGACGGCCCTTTGGGACGGCCTGGACGATGGAGGGTCCCTCGCGGCCGCCGGGGCC
>JACQPF010000043.1 GCA_016207625.1 Elusimicrobiota bacterium
ACGGGCCGCCGGCCCGCTCCCCTCGATGTTGAAGCGCTGGACCTCTACCTCGTAATGTTGGCGGATCACGATCTCAACGCCTCGACCTTGGCCGGGCGGGTGGCGGCCTCAACTCTCTCGGATTTCTATTCGTCCATCAGCGCGGCCATCGGGGCACTGAAGGGTCCGCTTCACGGCGGCGCGAATGAAAAAGTGATGGAAATGCTCATTGAAGTCGGGGACGAATCCCGGGCGGAGGCCTACGCGGAAAAAGCCCTGGCGCAAAAACGGCGGATCATGGGTTTCGGCCATCGCGTTTTCAAGAGCGAGGATCCTCGCTCCCGGCTTCTCCAGGAAATGGCGCGAAAGTTGAGCGTGAAAAAAGGCGAAACGAAATGGTTCCGCATCGCGGCCAAGCTCGAGGAGGCGGTGTCCCGCCGGAAAAGGATCCGCGTGAACGTGGATTTCTATTCCGCCCCTCTTTTGCACCTGCTGGGGATCCCCTGGGATCTTTTCCCGGCGGTTTTCGCCGTGAGCCGGATCGCCGGCTGGTCCGTCCACTTTGTGGAACAAGTGGGCCAAAATCGCTTGATCCACCCCCTTTCCCGATACACGGGTCCGGCCGAGCGTACGTTCGTCCCCCTGGAGCGGCGGGGATCATCATGAATTGGATCTACTGGACCGTGGGTGCCCTATGGATTGTGGACGGGTTCTTTTACTTCATGTATCCGACGGTGGTGAAAAAGCTTTTGTCGAGGACCCGCCGGGAAGGGCGGTTCGTCTTGGTGAGCGTCGGCCCCATGAGCGCTTCGGCGCTGCTCTGCATGGCCGCGCAAACGGCGTTGGAGCCCTGGGCGCTTCACGCCATGGCCGCCGTCTCGTTCCTCCAAGCCGCCCTCTATTTCCTCGCCGCATGGCCTCCCACGTCAAAGAAACTCTCCAGGCTCTTCCTTTTGCCCAACCGCTATTACCGGTTGTGGGGGCTCTTGTTGACCGTCCTGGGTCCGGTCCTCATCGGGTTGCGCCCATGACGTTTTTTTGGCGAGGACTGGGCATCGTCGCCCTCGGCCTATTCCTCTGGATGGCGGCTTTTCGCGAAGGGGCCGGGCCCCGGCAAAGCCGGCGGGCGGACGCTCAGGAAGAAGTCGTTCAGGACCTTGCCCTCCTGTTCCGGGCGGACGGCCTGTATTGCGCGGATGTTTCCCGCCTGCCCCCGGCGGCCGTCGTGGAAGTGGTGGATGGAGACACCTTGCGCATCCAATGGAAAGGGAAAGAGGAGTTCCTGCGCTATTACGGCATCAATACGCCCGAAAGAGACCGGCCCTGCTATGATGAAGCCACGAAACGGAACCGCGCTCTGGCCGGCCGCGAGGTCCGGCTGGCGTTCGATGAGAGACAGAGAGATCGCTACGGCCGGCTCCTCGCCTATGTTTTCACGGAAGACGGCCGGTCCATCGACGCCCAGTTGGTGATGGAAGGCTGGGCGCGCGCATGGAGGAAAGACGGGCGGTTCCGGTTGGATTTGGAGCGTTTGGAAAGAGAGGCGCGCGCCGCCAAGACCGGGTGCCTGTGGGGCCGCCGTACGGGACGAAAGAGGAAAAATGTAAAATAGAGATGAGAAGGAGGATTTATGAAAAAATCAATGATCTTCCTCATCATCTTCGGGCTGATCGGAACGGGATGCACGTCTCCCAGACAGAAAACCGCCGTCGGCGCGGGCACGGGGGCCGCGGTGGGCGCGGCCACAGGGGCCGTGATCGGGCATCAGTCGGGTCAGAAAGGCAAGGGCGCGGCGGTTGGAGCGGCCGCCGGAGCCGTCCTGGGCGGCGCCATTGGAAATTACCTCGATAAGCAGGCGAAAGAGCTCAAGAAAGTGGCCGAAACCAAAAGGACGGAAGAGGGGATCGTCACGACGCTGCGCAACAACATCCTCTTTGACTCGGAATCCTCCGCATTAATACCGCAGGCGCTCGACAGCGTCAATCAGATCTCCGACATCATCAAGAAATACCCTGAAGACCGGATCATCGTCGTGGGCCACACGGACGACCGCGGCACGGACGTTTATAACGAAAGGCTCTCCATGCAAAGGGCCCAGGCCGTGAAACTGCAAATGGTCGCCCGTGGCATCCCTGAAAAGAGCGTGGAAGTCATGGGGCAAGGAGAATCCCAGCCCGTGGCCGCGAACGCGACGGATGAGGGCCGCACGAAAAACCGCCGGGTGGAGCTCCACATCACCGTGGACCAGGCCCAGCTGCAATAATCAACGTTGGAGCGTGTAGGCCGTGAGTTTGTTGGTTTGCATCTCGGGCACGAGAAGGACGTTCTGGTCCGGGATCAGGCCGATGTCCGCCGGGCCCTGGAACCCCTGAAGGAGGATTTCCGTTCCGTTCGTGGCCCGTACGATCTTGTAGATCCTGCCGCCGTTGGACCAATCGCTCAACAAGAGGTCGCCGTTGGCCATGACTTCCAATCCATCCAGAACGCCGAGGGCGTGGCGGGTGCGGGGGACTTTTTGGCCGCTGGCCAGATCGATGGAGAGGATTTGCCCGGCGGCCTGGCAGGCCACCAGTAATTTGCCGCCCTGGACCAGAAGCCCGTTGGGGGAGCCGAGCTCTTTCCCCTGCGCGAAAGGAGAGGCCCGGCCCGCCGGGTCGACACGGAAAACCACGTTCGCCAACGAATCGCTGACGTAGACGTTCCCCTGGAGGTCAACGGCCACATCGTTTAAGAAGCGGGAACCGGGCACGGCGATCTTTTGGAGAATGCGTCCCGCCCCAACATCGATCACCACCACTTCATTGATGTCACTGACATAGAGTTTCTCTCCAAAGGCCCTCATTCCCTTGGGCGCGTTTAAGCCGTCGATCCAGCGCTGCTGAACGACTTTTCCGGAAGAATCGGCCTTGAGGATCCAACCGGTGAGGTCTTTTCCATCCGGAGAACCCGCGATATTGGAAATGAAGATTTGGTTCGTTTCCGGATGGAAATAGGCGCTTTCCGGTTGGGCAAGGCCTTCTGTTATTTGAAAGACCACCGCATTGTTCTCGGCAAAAGCCAAAGGAGCGATCGTCATGAGGAGCAGGACGAGAAGGTAAAAAGGATTCATAGGACCTCCTGTGGGGAAACAACATGTCAAATCACTTTATTATAAAACAAAAAACGCCCACGGACTTGTTCAAATTTAGTAAAATACTATTAGAACGCTTTTGGTCTTTACATCGGACATCGTGAGCGACATTATTAGAATTGATGTTTTGTTGCATGGTGGAAACTCCCAAGTTGAGTCAACATTGTAGTGTAGGACATGCCCAACGAGGAGAAAACCAATGAACCGCTTTATGG
>JACQPF010000042.1 GCA_016207625.1 Elusimicrobiota bacterium
CAGGAGGAGATCACGCGCCTCGCGTCTCTCTTCATGAAAAGTTTTTTCGGCGGAATAGACGGAAAGGACTTGCGTTTGAATATAAACAATTGAAATAAAAAGAGCGGTGATGCCCTTTTTATTTCTGATGCACCATTTCACGGCCGTCTTCATTAACATTTCGATATAAGATACGAGAGTTTCCCGAAGAGATTCTTAATTTATTGTAAATTTCTTGTAACAACATTCGGCAATTGAGGGCCCCGGCAATAATTTGCTAATCTCTTTAAATGCCCACTCAGATCCTTCTTATACGGCACGGGGAAACAACTTGGAACAAGGAATACCGCATCCAAGGCCAAACGGATATTCCCCTCTCCGACTTCGGCGAGGACCAGGCCCGCCGGTTGGGGGCGCGCTTAAAGAACATGTCCCTTCATGCGGCCTATTCGAGCGATTCGTCCCGCGCCCGGCGAACGGCGGAAATCGCGCTGGAAGGGCTGTCGATTCCTTTGACTCTGTCGTTCGCCCTTCGCGAAAGACATTTCGGCCAATGGCAGGGACGGCGCTGGGATGAGATCGAAAAGGATTCCCCGGAAGACGTACGCCGTTTTTACGAGGACAGCCTCGGGTTTGCCGTCCCGGGAGGAGAGACCTGGATCCAGATGCAGGACCGGGTGTTCCAAATCCTTCAGGAAATGGCGGCCAGGCATTCGGGCCGGACCGTGGCCGTTTTCACCCATGGTGGTCCCTGCAAAGCCGCCGTGTTCGCCGCGCTCCATTTGCCGGCGGGCCTTTGGCGGCAATGGGTCATCGCCAACGCCTCCATTCAACGGCTGATTTGGGAAGGCCCATTCAAAGAGAACCCGAAGGGACCTTGGAAACTGGCGGGGCTGAACGACATAGCGCATTTGGAAGAATCTCAACTCACGTCGGATCCTTCCGCATTGACACTCTCAGAAAAAGAGGTTTGAGACCATGGACATTCGAGACGTCATCATCATCGGCTCCGGCCCATCGGGCTATACCGCGGCCACCTACGCCTCACGGGCGAACCTGAAACCCTTGGTGCTCGGAGGATTTATGGAGGGGGGCCAATCCGGAGGCCAGCTCATGACCACCACGGAAGTGGAGAATTTTCCGGGGTTCCCCGAGGGCATCCAAGGTCCCGAGTTGATGCAAAAACTTCGCCAACAGGCCGAGCGTTTCGGAACGGACGTTTTGGATAAAGACGTGATCAAGGTGGATTTCTCCAGCCGGCCCTTTCGGTTGTGGACCGATGAGGAAGAATATTCCGCCCGGGCGGTCATCATTAGCACGGGTTCGGCGGCCAAGAGGCTGAAAACGGAAGCGGAGGAGCGTTTTTGGAACAAGGGCATCTCCGCCTGTGCCACCTGCGACGGCGCCCTTCCCATTTTCCGCACCAAGCCCATCGCCGTCATCGGCGGCGGCGATACCGCCATGGAAGAGGCCCTCTATTTGACGCGGTTCGGCTCCCAAGTGACCATCATCCATCGACGGAACGAGTTCCGGGCTTCCTCCATCATGCTGGAGCGGGCCAAGCGGCACCCCAAGATCCAATGGAAAACCCCTTGCGCCTTGGAAAACACGTTCGGGAATACCCTTTTGGAAAGGATCGAAATCAAAAACGTCTCCACGGAACGGACTGAACAAATCCCCGCCAACGGCCTTTTCCTGGCCATCGGCCACGATCCCAACACCTCCCTCTTCCGGGACCAAATCGATCTGGACCAGGCCGGCTACATCGCCACAGACGGCCACACGCGCACCTCAGTCCCCGGCGTTTTCGCGGCCGGCGACTGCGTGGACCATATCTACCGCCAGGCCATCACCGCCGCCGGGCAAGGATGCATGGCCGCCATCCAAGCCGGGCGATACCTGGAGTCTCTCGAATAATGTAAAATTAAGCGAATGCACACGTCCTCTCTGGCGTCGGAGACACGGACCCTCCTTGAAGCCACCCCCGTGGAGGTTCTCTCCGTCGGGACGGCTGTCCCCCCGCTCCGGCTCACGCAAAAAGAATCCCTGGATTACATCCTCACCCATTTCCCCATCCGCGCCGGGACGAAAGCCCTCTACAAACGAGTTTTTCAAAACGAATCTGTTGAAACCCGGCACTTCGCCCTGAAAACTCCGGACGAAGTGCTCGAGGCAAGCCACGATCAAATCAGCGCCCGCTTTGAGAAATGGGCCGTCGCCCTTTCGACGGACTCTCTTCAGGCCGCCCTCAAGGAGGCCGGGCTTTCTCCTCGTGATGTGGACTTCTTGGCCGTCGCCACATGCACCGGCTATCTCTGCCCGGGCCTCAGCGCCTATGTGGTGGAGAGCGCGGGCCTCAGGCACGACGTCCGGAGCGCCGACATCGTCGGGATGGGATGCGGAGCCGCCCTTCCCGCGCTGGAACAAGCCTTCAACCATGTGGCGGCCAACCCCGGGGCCACGGCCGCGGTGATCTGCACCGAAATCTGTTCCGCCGCCATGTTTTCCGACGACGCCCCCGATTTGGTGATCTCCAACGCCCTCTTCGCGGACGGCTCCGCGGCGGCGATCCTCCGAAGCGCGCCTTCCGTCCCCGGGAACGGCCGAGAGGGCCGGCTTTCCCTAACACTTCAACGCTTTTCATCGCTCGTTTATCCGGAATGGCGGGAGACCCTGCGCTTTCGCACCGTCGGCGGAAGGCTTAGAAACGTGCTGGGGAGGGACGTCCCCCTCCAGGCCGCCCAAGCCGTGGAGGCGCTTCGAGACCTCATGCTGAGGAAGCATGATTTGGCGCCGGAAGAGGTCCGCCATTGGATCCTGCATCCCGGAGGGGAAAAGATCATGAGGGCCGTTCAGGACGCCCTCCACATTTCGCCGGTGGACCTCGCCGCCTCCCGCAACGTCCTCAGGCAGTACGGGAACATGTCCTCTCCCACGGTCCTCTTTGTCCTGAAAGACCATCTCGGCCGCTTGCAAGACCGGGGAATGGAACACCTCCGTGACGCAAAACCCCGTTGGGGCGTGATGGCTTCCTTCGGAGCCGGCTTCTCCGTCCACGGGGCCCTCTTTCAACTCCACCCCTGAGAAACGCCCTGATGCCATCGTTCGTTCTCGACCTTTCTTCCCGCGTTACGGACCGGGAGTTGATGGACCATATCTCATATCCTCCCGCCGTTGTGCGCCGCACGCTGCGTTTCCTTGAGTTGACGAACCGTTTTTTCGGAGGGATTCCGCTCGTCCTGGATTTTTTTGAGCTGTGGTCCGCTCGATGGGATCGAGACACCTCCATAGAAATCCTCGACGTGGGGACCGGCGGCGCGGACATCCCTCGCG
>JACQPF010000058.1 GCA_016207625.1 Elusimicrobiota bacterium
CTTCCTGGACCTCGTGATGGCGCTCCGCGAAACCGAGTCGAGCCGTTTCACGGTGCGGGACACGCCGATCTACTCCTGCATCAGCAAGCCTCTCGGCGAAATCATCGAAACGATCGCCTGAATGAAAGCGGTTTACTTCAAGGAGTTCGGCGGCGCGGACAAGTTGATCTACGGAGACCGTCCGACCCCCAAACCCGGCCCGGACGAAATCCTCGTTCAAGTGAAAGCCTGTGCGCTGAACCATTTGGACATCTGGGTGCGGTCCGGCGTCTTTGGGCCGTCGATCGCCCTTCCCCACATTCCCGGCAGCGATGTCTCGGGGATCGTCGAGAAAGCCGGCGACGGCGTCGCCAACGTCTCCCCGGGCCAGCGGGTGATGGTGGCGCCCGGCGTTTCCTGCTGGAAATGCGAGGAGTGCCTCCTCGGCCGGGACCACCTGTGCCCGAACTACGACATCATCGGCCAAAAGCGCGACGGAGGCTACGCGGAGTATGCGGTCGTGCCGGCCGTGAACGCCATCCCCATCCCCGACAAACTGTCTTTTGAGGAAGCGGCCTCCTTCCCCCTCGTGTTTCTCACGGCCTGGCACTTGCTCGTGAGCTTAGCCGGGATCAAAAGCGGAGAGAGCGTCCTGATCCAAGCCGGCGGAAGCGGCCTGGGCATCGCCGCCATCCAGATCGCCAAACTTTGGAAGGCAAAGGTTTTCACCACCGTGGGGACCGCCGCCAAGGGCACGAAAGCGAAGGCCTTGGGCGCCGACGAAATCATCCATTACGAGAAAAACGATTTCCTGCAGGAGGTCCGGCAAAGAACGAACAAACGGGGAGTGGACGTGGTATTGGAGCATGTGGGGCAAACGACCTTTGAAAAGAGCCTGGCCTGCCTGGCGCCCGGAGGGCGGATGGTGATCTGCGGAGCCACATCGGGCCGGCAAGCCGCCTTCGACCTGCGCAGCCTTTTTTCCCGCAACATCACGATCTACGGCTCGCGCATGGGATCGCTTCGCGACCTGCACGACGCGCTCTACCATCTCAACGCCGGCCACCTGAAACCCGTCGTGGATAAAACTTTTCCCCTGAAACGCGCCGCGGAAGCCCAAACCTACATGGAAGAGCGCAAGAACTTCGGGAAGATCGTTCTCACCGTCTGACACCCCATCACAATCGTTGGAGGGAATATGCCGTTATATGAATATAGCTGCCGGAAGTGCCGGGCCGACTTTGACGTCCTTCATTTGCCCGGGCGGGACGCGAAAACATCCTGCCCCAAATGCGAGTCGGAGGATGTGTTCCAGAAAATCAGCACGTTTTCCGCCCACGGATCAAGCTCGAAGGGAAACGAAGGGTTTTCTTGCGAGGAAGGAAGCTGCCCCGGCCGCCGACCAGACGGCTCCTGCGGCGCAGGGGACGGTCTTACCTAATTACCTAAACCCCCCAAGCACCCTGCCTATATTCCTTTTATGCTTGGATGGAGAATAGCTTTTTTAAGCCCAAGCCTTTTTCGATCTCCAACGACTGACGGACCAGCTTGCCCGCCATCACGATGATCAAGTTGACGATCCCCTTCAGCGTCTTGTCCACGTCCCACACCACATTCTCCTGATCGATCGCGAAGAGGTCGAAGGCCTGCCCCTTTTGGAAAAGGCCCATGCCCGTCAGATGGTCGCGGAGCGCCTGGACGGAAATTTGGGTTTCCGAACGTCCCTCCCGCTCCACCTTCGTTGAGAACGGATTCAGGGCCACCCCTTGAACGGGCCTGGATCGCAAGCCCGAAAGGTCCAGCCCGTAATGCTCGCCGGCCCGGCCAAGCACGTCCCGGGCGTCCGCTTCGTCTCCTTCGATCAGGAGAGCCAGCGCCCTGTCGCCCAACAGGCTTTGATGTAAGGCCACGAACTCCAGCAAGTTCAGCTGGGACAATTCCGCACCGGTCAGTTCTTCCCGGCGCACACCGTCCCGAATGTTCTTGGAAATATGGATGACGAGGGGCCGACCGGATTGTCTCAGCGAGGCCTCGATCGCCTGAAGCATAGGGCCGACGCGCGTGGCCAAATGACGTGCGCGGTCATACCGGCCCGCCTTTTGATTCAAGCGGGCTCCCAGTTCCCGACGGGTGTTCGCGTCTTCCGCGGCGGTCCTACCCATGAGGACGCCGAGGCGGTCCATGAACCACCTCGCGTTGCTCTCTTGATCATCGTTTCGTTGCGCCAGGTCCCGTTTTTCCGGCTCAGGCACATCCGCCGACATAACGCCGCCCACCGCGTCCAACAGTCCCAACAGGGGATAGAGGTCCTCCGCCAGCTTCTCGGATTCCGCTTGAGTGAGGGGCGCCTGCGCCGCCTCCATCGCACGGAGCATCCGGGCCGCGATGGCGGCGGCCAAGACCTGCGCGAAGGAATCGTCTCGGGAATGTTCAGCGGCGAGACGGCTAAGCTCTTGTTCGAAGTTTGAAATGGTTTCCTCGTTCAGCTCTTGGGAAGCATACCGCCCCAGCAAAGCGTCCAGATTGCCCCCCAGCTCCGCTTGAGACCCGCTCAACCGCTCCGCCAACCGCCGGTCCTGACTGACGAGGTTGTCCCGTTGGTCTTGCCACTCCGAATCGGTTTGCTCGGCCGGCGCGCCGAACTCCACGGACAGCGCCGAGGGAGATTGAACATACACGGGCACGATTTGGCCTTCCACATTCAGGGAAGCCGCTTCACCGCCCAAAAGGGTTTGCGTCAGTTGCTCCCGCGCCTGCGCGCGCGTGAAAGTGAGCGGCAGCACGGGCGAGGCGACCGGGGCGGCCGCCTCGGGCTTTTCCTCGGGAGCCTGGGGCGCTCGCTGAACCTGCTCCGCCGCCCGTCCCGGCAAATCGACCGCCCGGGTTTCGCCGAGGAGGCCCGACGCGGAGGGAGCGGCATAGAGGAAAAGGCCGACGGTCTCAAGAGACGGCCGGTGGCCTTCCGAGTCGAAGATCATGAAGTTCCAAGGCAGCCGCGGCTCGACGACCAAGCCGATCTGATCCCCGTGAATGCGGTCCCGATGGAGGTCGCTTGTGACTTTATATCGCCGATCGTCGAGAGAAGGCCCCCTGTTGAGCCGTCCCTGAAGCTGATGCTGGCGAAGGTGCCAGTGGTTGTGGTATGTGCCCAAGACCACTTCCCGGCCCGACAGCCCGCCCAAAACCCGGTCGATGGCTTCCTGGGAAGGCCAGAAGGTGACTTCGTTTTGCTCTTGGAGGTCGTTCCCTTTCAGAGGGGCCAGCCGGGTGATGCGGACGCCGCCCTTCGCATCCACGGTCCCGATGAGGAGGCCGCCTTCCTCGCGGAATTGTTCTTCGTCCAAATCCACGGACGCGCGGCGGATGAGCCTGCCCAGTTCGGCCGCGTTGGATGGCGTCATCACGAGGTCGACGATGGAGCTCTCCGGGTAAGAAAGACGAGCGACGGGCGCGGCCCCCGCCAGGGTCCGCAGCCTGAGCGCCAATCCGGGCAGAATCCGGTCACGGAGGTGCGAAAGCCCACTCTGAAGAGAGTTCCGGACCGCCGCCGACGAACGGCGGAAGGACCCCGGGAACAGGACGGCCCATACGCCGAGGACGGCCAGGGTCCCCACGGCCAAACCGGCCAGGGGAGACAGGTGCGAAAGCGCGGCCACCGCCAAGAGAACGCTGCCGAACTCCATCGCCACGGGGCTTCCGGCGGTCCCCTTCGGCTTCGATGTCGTTTGACGGGTGGACCTTTCCACTTTCACCTCGGCGTGATGTCCCTGGAGGGCCTCTTCCAAAGCTTCCTGCAGCCAGCCGGCCACCCGCGCCAAGTCCCGGGGAGCGTCCACCTCCAGCATGAACCCTTTTCTTCCGTCTTGGATCACGTCGGTCCACTCCATGACGTTGACGCAAAGCTCCTTCAGCGCCTTGAACACCGCCTCCGTCGCCTCGGTGCTGTCTTCCGTCTGGATGGTGAGCAGCAAGGGGCGGGTTTCACTCTCGTAAAGCCAGGGCACGTCGGGCAGGCGCTCGATCACGTCCATCACCTTGTCCACCCGTTCGTTGTCGATAGATTCCAGGACGATGTTGATCTCGATGCCTTTCTCCGTGGATTGCATCGTGTGGGCCCGGATGGGCAGTCGCTCGCGCCGCAGGATGTCGATGATTTCCGACAGCATTCCCGGGCGGTCGTGCTGCCCTTTCACCGTCAGCTCATACGTGTAGCTCTGGCGGGACTCGGCCGTTATCGTGATCAATTCCCCCCGGCTGGTGAGATCGACGCGGTGGCCCTTTACGGAATAATTCTGTTTCTTCACAACTTCGATCATCTTCGAGATGGTCGCGCGGTCGGCGCGGTCGACTTTGAACTCGAATGTCTTCACGCTCCGGCGCGGGTTGGACCGCTTCACGGAGAGGTTCTTGCCGAGGGCGGACCTGATTTTCTCGGCCTCGATTTCGCGGGCGGATTCCGGCAGAGACGCCAGCCAGGCGGCCATCCCCTCGGGATCGTTCAGCCCGCCTCTCTTCGCCACGCTGTAAAGCGTCTTCCGGGCTTCCCCTTGGATCACTTTCTTCCGGGAATCGAAGCGAACGCCGAGGACCTTGCAGCCTTCCTTGACGAGCCCATCCATGGGAACAGTCAACAGCGTTGTCATCAGCCGCGCCCGGGGCGTTTTGGCGTTGGCCAGGATCCGGGCGATGCGTCCGGGAAGCACCCCTTTGGCCTTGGCCGAGGCGATGGAGTCCTCCGACATCTCGCCGTGGCGCGTGGCCTGCACCCGAAGGACCATCCCGTTCCGCAAAGGCTCCTCTTCGCTCAGGTTCTGCGTACGCGTGTACTTCAGGCGGAATCCCCCGGGGGCGGACGGATCCGCCGCGACGGCGACGGACCCCGCCTGAACACCGTCATAGTCGTGTTGCAGTTGATCCACGTGCCGGTGCGCGGCCGCGTCCGCCGCCGTTGATCCGGTCAGCATCCGCAGCGGCATCAGCCCTCCATCGGTGAGGACCGTGACGTACACCAGCCTTTCCCCGGCCCTGAGGAACGCCTGAACGTCCTCCTGGAAGTTCCCGGTGATCGGGAATTCATCGGTGCGGAGGTCCTGTTTCTTGTACCTTCTCCAAATCTCGTATTTCCAATGGGCGTTCTTGCCTCGCTTGTACCTCACGAAATCGGCGTGGGTCATCATCTGGACTTCAAAAATCCGCTTCGTGTCGGCTCGCCGTGACTCGTCGTAGACCGGAACGTCCTCCGCGATCTCCTCACGAACATAGAAACGGTTCGTGATGAAATCCGCTCCCGGCGGACGATAGGCGTTGGGTCTTTCTGTTAGAGTCTCGGGGCCCAGGAGCTCGCGGATGAGGGTCCTGGCCCGCCAATCAAGCTCCTCTCCCGGGTCAAACACCAGCATCAAGCCGAACAGGTCCGTGTCCGGGAGGCGGCCATCTTTCCCCTTTCGCTGAAGCTTGTCGGACATCGATTTCAGGCCCTTGACGCGGGCCAAGACGCGGGCCTTCACCCCGGCCTCCCGCAGCCGGGCTTCGACGGTCTCCCGCACCGATTCCATATGGAGCAAGGCCTGGTCGTATTCCAGGTTGACGGCTTGGAGGAAGGCGCTTTGCACCTGCCGGTATTTGTCGGATTCCATAAGCCGCAGCGCTTCGTCCCTCAGCTCGCTGGCCCAGATCTCGCGGCCCAGCCGCTCCGCCAGCGGAGCGTAAAGATCGACGATCTCGTCATAAATAAAAGGCAGCTCCGCGGGCGAAGCGTACGTCAGTTCCTGAAGCTTGTCGGCCATCTCCAACCGCAGGACGTCATGCGCTCTGGCGGGGTCGATGCTTCCGGCCATCTTGACGATTAGGCCCATCTGGTTCCGAATGATCTGTCCGCGGATCGCCTTGGGGCTCTTAGGGTTCGGACGATAGGGGACCCGGCGCACGGCTTCCCATTGGCGCAGGATGATTTCCACGGGCGCTCTCGCCTCTTTCGGCAATTTCTTGAGCGCGTCCAGGTATTCCCCCTCGCTCATCTTATGGAAGAGCGCGGCGATGACCCCGTCTTCGCCGGCGCCCCACTCC
>JACQPF010000044.1 GCA_016207625.1 Elusimicrobiota bacterium
ACCTTGTCCCCTTCCTTCACGAAAGCATCCGACTTGGGAGAGGGCGCCCGGTAAAAAACCCCCGCCAGCGGCGAGGCGATGGAATGGAACTGGTTCTGTTCCTCGGGGATCTGCGCCTTGGCCGCGGGCGCGGCCGGCGGCGGGACCGCCCCCGCGGCCGGCGGCGCAACAGCGCCGGCCGGCCTTTTCCGCGTGAGCCTCAGGAAGAAGTCCTTGTGCCGGATTTCCAGTTCAAGCAGGTCCTGAGCTTCCATCAGGTCGTAATACCGTTTGAGCTCTTCCGGGCTCAACGTTTTTTTGTTCGGCTTATCCTGAGGTGTCGACTGCGATTTGTTGTCCGCCATGAGCGCCCTTCAGAACGTTCGTGATGTGAAACGGTCCGGTCTACTCGTAGCCTCGTCCGCCGCCGCCTCCGCCGCTTCCGCCTCTATTTCCGCCGCGGAATCCGCCCCGCCCGCCGCCGCGACGATCATCAAACCGCCGGGGTGGCCCGCTGGGGCGCTCGGGGCGCGGCGTTTCCAGCTCTGAGCCGGGCTTAATAACAGCTTTGCGGGACAAATTGACCCGTCCCTGGTTGTCGATCTCGATGCACTTCACATCGATCTCGTCGCCCACTTTCACCACGTCTTCCACATTGGCCACGTGGGTCACGTCCAACTGTGAAATGTGCACCAGTCCGTCCTTGCCGGGGATCACTTCCACGAACGCTCCCAGCCGCGGCATGATGCGGACCACTTTGCCCTTATAGATCTTGCCCACTTCCACCTCGGCGGTGTAGAACTCCACCATGGTTTTGGCGGCTTCCATCGCCGCGCCGTCCGAGGAGGTGATGTAGACCTTGCCGTCGTCTTCCACGTCCACCTGGGCGCCGGTTTCTTCGATGATGCGGCGGATGTTCTTGCCGCCGGGGCCGATGAGCGCGCCGATCTTGTCCACGGGAATCTGCACGATGACCATCCGCGGCGCGAACGCCGACAACTGCGCGTTGGGCGTGCCGAGGATCTTGCTCATGGCGTCCAGCACGAAGAGCCGCGCTTTGCGCGCCTGCTCCAGGGCCTGCTTCATGATCTCGACGGAGATCCCTTCAATTTTAATGTCCATCTGGAGGGCGGTGACTCCGTCGGTCGTCCCGGCCACTTTGAAATCCATGTCGCCGAGATGGTCTTCCATGCCCATGATGTCGGTGAGGACGGCGGTGCGGTCGCCCTCTTTCACGAGGCCCATGGCGATGCCCGCCACGGCTTTCTTCAGGGGAACGCCGGCGTCAAAAAGCGCCAGGGACCCGCCGCAAACGGTCGCCATGGACGAAGACCCGGTGGACTCCAGGATGTCGGACACCACGCGGATCGTATACGGGAAGACCTCTTCCGTCGGAAGCATGGGCAAAAGCGCCCGGCGCGCCAAGGCGCCGTGGCCGATCTCCCGCCGGCCGGGCCCGCGTTCGGGCTTCGGCTCGCCGGTGCAGAAACCCGGGAAGTTGTAGTGGAGCATGAACCGCTCTTTGTATTCCCCTTCGAGTTCGTCCATGATCTGCTGGTCCGCCGGGGACCCCAAGGTCACCGTGGCCAACGCCTGGGTCTGACCGCGCGTGAAGAGGGCGGACCCGTGCGTGCGTGGAAGGAAGGCGGACTGCCCGGAAATGGGCCGTATCTCCTCAAAGCCGCGGCCGTCTGTGCGCTTGTTCTCATCCAAGATGAGCCGCCGGGCTTCTTCATATTCAATTTGCCCCAAGAGGGAACCGATATCACCCGCCTGCTCGGGAAACGCCTCAACCAATTTCTCCTGAACGCTCTTGTTCAATTCATGGATGGTCTTTTCACGGGCGGTCTTTTCGGCGATCCGCACCGCGTCGCGGAACGCGCCGCGCGCCAGTTCATCCACACGCTTTTTCAGATCTTCATTGATTTGGGGGGCCGGCACCTCGAACTTCGGCTTGCCGATCTTTTGGAACAGCTCGGTCTGCATGTCGCACAGCCGGTCGATCTCCCGCTGCGCCAGGGCCAAAGCCTCCAGCAGCAAATCTTCGGAAAGCTCGGAGCAGCCGGATTCCACCATTAAGATGGACCCTTTTTTCCCGGCCACGATCAGGTCGAGGTTGCTGGCTTCCTGCTCTTCCAACGTCGGGTTCAGCACGAATTGGTCGTTCACGCGGCCCACTCTCACCGCTCCGATGGGCCCGCTCCACGGAATATCCGACATGCCGAGGGACACGCTGGCCCCCACCATGGCTGAGATATCGATGTCGTGCACGCCGTCGGCCGACATGGCCAAGCTCGTGATCTGAACGTCAAACCGCATGTGTTCGGGGAACAAGGGACGGATGGAACGGTCGATCAACCGGCTGGTGAGGATCTCGCGATCCCGCGCCCGGCCTTCCCGTTTGAAAAACCCTCCGGGGATCCGGCCCGCGGCGTAGGTGCGCTCGCGGTAGTCAACCGTTAAAGGGAAGAAATCTGTTCCGATGCGCGGTTTCTTCGCGCAGGCGGCCGCGACGAGTACAACGGAGTCCCCCAAACGAACGAGGGCCGACCCGCCGGCCTGCTTGGCCACTTGGCCGGTTTCAATAATAAGTTTCGATTTGCCGATTTCAATCTCACGGCGTTCAACATTTGTTTCCATGGAAATGCCTCCAGGCATTTAGCAAGCCGAGAGGAAATAGATAAAAGAAAGGCGTTCTTGGGAAGAGACCCGGTGATTCGCTGGAAGGGATCCAACCGTCCCGCATCTGAGGAACGGGACCATTGCATCCCTAGGCGAAACAACCAAAATCTTTTGCTCCAAAAACGCCCGCTTTTGAGCTATTTCCGTAGGTTCAGCTCGCTGAGTATTTGCATGTACCGTTTTGGTTCGGTTTGGCGCAGATGGTCCAAAAGGCGACGGCGATGGCCGACCATTGTCAGAAGCCCGCGGCGGGACATGTGGTCCTTGGGGCTGCGGGCAAAATGATCGAGGAGGCCATTGATTCGCTCGGTCAACAGGGCGATCTGAACCGCCGTGTCCCCCGTATTTTTGGCGCTGGCTCCAAACTTCTTGACGATATCATGCTTCTTGTCTTTCGTAATCATACACACAAAATTAGCAAATTGCCCAAAAGATGTAAAGATAAAATCTCAATTTGGGCCCTATTCGATGAAGCCTTTCTCTCGGCGAAGCTCCGGGTTGGACATGATGGCCATGGCCGTCTTCATCTTTCGGAACCCCAACTTGCTGTAAAAAGTTTCTTTGCCGGGCGCGGCGAACAACATGATCACATCGACGTTGGCTTCTTGAACGATGCGGCCCATGATTTGTGTCCCTATGCCTTTTCCCTGATATTCGGGCAAGACCACCACGTCATAAATGGCGGCGCGCCAAACCCCATCAGAAACCGCCCGCCCGGCGCCGATCAGCCGCCCCTCATGATAGGCAAAGCAACGCACCAGGCTGTTCCGGAACGCCAATTCAAGTTTCTTTGGATCTTTCTTGCCAAGAGGAGCAAGCTCCACCACCCTGGCCAAATCATCCCAGGAAACCTTTTCTACATCGGTTGAAAACTGAATATCCATATGCCACTTAGTTTGTTTTGTCCACGCTCCATTTCACTCCGCCTCGGCAGGCGATGAAAAGGAAAACGAAGCAGTAGAGGGCGGCCAATTCGCCCTGGTTTATCACCGGGAAGAACTTGGGGCCGAGCTGAAGCTTCCAGTGGAATTGAAAATACGCCACGGCCATCTGGCCGCTGCAGAGGAAAGCCGCCGCGCGGGTTTGAAACCCCAGCATCACCGCCAGCCCCCCCAAAAGCTCGATGATCCCGCCGAACCAGATCTGGGAACCCACCGGCGGCTGGAACTCGGAAAGTACCCCGAATATTTTCTGAACGCCATGGAACGAAAACATGAATCCCGCTATGATCCGCATCAATGCGTACGCGTGGTCCGCATATTTCTCAAGTCGTTTCATGTCTGTGCTCTCCTCTTTGTGGAATTGGCATATAAATTAAAGAATATCAGAGGAAAATGCTTATGGCAACGAACCCCCCTTGCAACTCACTACGCTTATGTTATAATTGTGCCTGTTGCATCCATCCTCGATTCTACCCCATCCTCTGGCGTCTTCCTGTTTCACCTTCTTTGTCGTTGCCAATCCGATAGGAGTCTGTAATGCGCGGGCGATTCTTGGTTGCGCTTCTTGCCGTTCTCTCCTTGGCGAGTCCTTTGTTGGCGGGTCCCTCGGTGACCGGTGCCTCAGGAACCCTTATTCATGGTGAACCGCTGGTGGTCACCGGGGCCGGGTTCGGCGCCCACGCCGATTTCCATGCGGATCCGGACAAGCTCATCCGGGTCTTCGACGACTTCAACGACGGGGACCTGACGTCCAATCCCTATCTCAAATGGTCGGTGTATAACGAATCGGCGGGCCCGGTGGCCTATGCCAAGGACAAACCGCGCACCTCCCTTTCCGGCGACGGTTTCTACCGGCGCACCAACGTGGGCCTGGGATACCTGTACTTCATGGCCGGAAACCAGCAGGAATATTATTCCTCCTTCTACATGCGCCTATCCGACGGCTTCGACATCACCAGCATGGGCTCCGGCACGCACCAGTTCAAGATCATTCGACTCTGGAGCTCGAACAACAAGATCAACGTCTATCCCGCCATCGGGTCCTACGACGGGTTCCACTACATGTTCGAGTTCATCAAGCCGGACGTCCTTCGCCACCAAGCCCAGATGAACTCCATCCCCGACAAGCCCACGGGCTGGCACAAAATGACGGTCTACTACAAAAAGAACTCCTCCCCCGACTCCAACGACGGCAAGTGCCGCGTGTGGTGGGACAACAAGCTCGCCTATGACTGGAGCACGTTCGACGTCGACGACGGGAACCTCGCCGGAGAGTGGGACCTGGGCAACTACTTTTCAAGCGCTTCAAACAGCACCTGGGTGGACTTTGACGATGTGTACATGAGCCACACCCAGGCGCGCGTGGAACTGGGGAACGCGCCCACCTATTCGGCCTGCACGATCCTGGAAACCCAGCCGCCCACCGCTTGGACGGGCACGAAGATCACGCTGAAAGCCAACAAGGGCGCTCTGACCGGTTCCAACGTCTACGTTTACGTGGTGGATAAGGACGGCAACGTCAACGAGGCCGGGGTCCCCGTGAGCGGGACGGCGCCGGCCGAGGATCCACCGCCGTCCGAGGATCCGCCGCCGTCCACCGTGTCCATCACGGAACCCGTGGACGGATCCACCGTGTCCGGCGCCGCAGAGATCACCGCAAACGTGGACGAAAATATCGACGTGACCGGGGTGCAGTTCAAATTGGACGGCGGCAACCTGGGCGTGGAAGACTCAACGCCCCCTTATTCACAGGTTTGGAACACCACCACCACGACCAACGGAACCCATGAGCTGACCGCGGAAATCCGGGACGCCTCGGGGAACACCCTCACCACCGGCACGAACACGGTGACCGTCGACAACACCGCCGCCGTCGATGTCACACCCCCCACCCTCACCGTCGCCGAGCCGCTCACGGCCCCCTCGGGGACGTCCGGATCCGGAAAGCTGGACCACTTGACGGGCACGGCGTCCGACGACGTGGCGGTCGTTCAAGTGACCTGGACGCTGGACCGCGGCGGCCAAGGCACCGCCGAGGGCACGACCCAATGGGCGATCCACGACATCCCCCTGCCCGAAGGGAAGTGCAAAATCACGGTCACGGCCAAGGATGCGGCCGGGAACGTCGCCTCAAAAGACATCGTCTTGTATGGAGGGCGGGAAGACGTCTTCTTCCCGCAGCAAAACCGTCCCACCGAAAAATTCCTCAGCGAAGGCAACCCTCTGGTGTTCGATGACAACGCACTGGAAGTTGAAATCAAGGATACGGCGGGCCGAAACATCTATACCGCTCGGCGCGCGGCGGGCTCCCCCCCGCTGGTCTGGAACGGCAAAGACGAACGGGGAGATTCCGTGGAGTCGGGCGTTTACATCTGCAAGATCCGGGGCCTCGCGGGAGAAACCCTCTTCCATCCCGTCGCCGTCGTCAAATGACGAGGGTCGGCTTCCTGGCGACGCACAACAAGATGTCGTACATGTTGAGGTAAACCGGGAAATCAATCGCGCCGTTCATCGTGAAAACGGCCCGCGCCCATTTCCCCGGGAAAACGCCGTAAACCATGGACCGATAGCTCCGTGAGTAACCGGGGTACGCCGTTTCCGCGATCGAAAACCCCGTCTTAAGAAGAGCCTTGGTCAGCGTGGCTTTCGAAAAATAAAACAAAT
>JACQPF010000053.1 GCA_016207625.1 Elusimicrobiota bacterium
CCTCTCAACGATTCGGGTTCGTTGGAGGCTTTGTATTGGCCGCTCCTTAATTGCTTGCGCGCTTTTTCCACAAGGTCCCGCCAAATCTCGTAGCCGTGGACCTCGATCTTCATCCCTTTCAATTCGTGCCACTCCGGATGCGCGTTGACCTCTTTCAGCAGCGTGGCGGCGATGGAAACCGCTTCATCTCCCGTGGACGCGCCGAGGGAGAGGGCGGTGATGGTTTTCGCTCCCTCCGAAATCCGCTGCATCGCGAGCCCGGCGAAAAGATATTTCAGAAGGGTAAAGCTCGTGTTGTTCCTGAAGGGAAGGGTGGAGGATGAGAAATCATATTTTTTGAGACGGTTGACCTCTTGCGCCAGCTTTTCGTCAAATTGATGGAGGGTGTAGAGGATTTGGGGAATCGTATGCCACTTCTCCAAAGGAACGAGCTGGTGGAGCGCATCCAACACCTCTCGGACGACCGTTCCCCGGTCGGCATGATCGGCCAAGACCTTGGCATAGGCCCGCCGGACATGATCCTCTTCCGCCGTGACAAGCTTTTCCGCCCATTTTCTGATCCGGGACAATTCATCACGGGAGCCGCCGGCTGTGGCAAGCGGGAGAGAAAGCCATGAAGCCACTTTCTTGTTATAAAGCCCGTGAAGAAGGAACGCCAAGGGGAGCGCCCACCCGCTTCCCCACTCCAGCAGAAAGCCGATCCGGAAAACCGCTCCAAGCGCGGCGAACCCAAGGCGGTGGTACCATCGGGCGGGGCCGGCGTCATAAACATTCCCGAATTCATCTCGTTTATACAGGCGGTCGTGGCTAAAACCGAAGGCGAGGGCGCTAAGAATCTGATCGACATGGAAGGTTTGAATGAGGGAGGGGTCCAGAAATCCCGTCGAGGCCAATCCCCACGCGAGAACTTTCGGCAAAAGCCAGGCGAAAGCGATCTCCTCCACGAACCAGGCCCATTTGGCCCGGGTTTTCAATGAGATGGGGCCCTTAAACGCCAGCGCATCCCACAGCACGCTCGCTGTGCCCATGGGAGGAAGGACCGCTCGGGGCTCGCCCTCCGGCCCCGCGTTTCCGGACATCGGAAATTCAATCTGGAACCGGGTGACCATCCGGCCGTCGGCGCCCGCGGTCGGGCTTTCAACGAAATATCCCCCCATCTTCTCAAGCGCGCGAACCAGGAAGGCTTGCTCCCGGGGGTCCAATTTCTCCGTTTCTCCGAGCGCCGTCTGCGAGATTTCCACCCGCACCTGCTGTGAGGGAAGCGGCGAAATATTTAAGGAAATGGTCTCATGGTTCGCTTTGTTCCGCGTCAGGGAGCGGATCACCAGGTCCAGCGCCATGAAGAGCAAAAACTGGTTGGCCGTCACTGTAGGCGTCTCCGGGTCGATTTCCACTTTCAAAGGAGCGCTTTGAGCGGCTGTTTCCCATGAGGCGATGGACCGAAGGAAGGAGAGGTCCATTTCCCCCACCGGCAATGAGGGGTCGAGGAATTCCTTGAGCCCCGAAAGCGCGAACACGAATCCCCGGCACTGGTTGAGCTCGTGAACGAGGGAGCGCTTCCTTTTCAATTGGCTTTCCAGCAGGCCGGCAAACGTTTCCAGCAGGTCCGCCGTTGATCCGGCCCACGCCTGGAACCGGCGCGGCAATTGGTCATCCACCTGGTCCGGCGTTTCCGGCTCAAAGACGATCTTGTCAAAGGCTTCTATCTGGTCGAGGATCTTGAGAAAGAGGTCGCTGAAGTCCGACCCCGACTGTTTCAAAAGGGCGTCCACGAGGTCCGAACCCGGTTCTGGGAGCGGGATCTCTTCAGCGAGCGTGTCCAAATACCGGCGGATGGGGATCAACCCATCCTTCCTCAACAGCGTCATGGCCAGGGCCGCGTCCCTCCGGATTCCTTCGATTTCCGGTTTCCCGGAGATCCTCTGGGTTTCCTTCTTCAGACGTTCGTTCGCCTCCCGCACCACGTTGAACAGGTGCGGGTGGAGATCCGTATTCAATAGGGCGGACAAATAGTCCGTGATGACGATTTTTTCCAGGTTGGAGAGGGTTTCCAGAGACTCAGAAGTTGTCAGTGCTTCGATCACCGCCATCCGGACATGGACGTGAGGCTCCTGGTACAGCCGGTCCCTCAGGAACTTGAAGGCTCGCAAGCGTTGAGGTTCCGGGAGGCTTTTGAATTTCGCCGCGATGGTGACCAGGGCGTCCCGGCGTACGATCCAATCCTTGTCCCAGCGCGCGGCCTCCGAGAGTAAATTCAACGCCGGCCACAGGGGCAGGCTCTCCGCGTGCCGCACCAGCGCTTCCGCGCGCTTCACGGCATAGGTTCCAAACCTCCGGGGCGCTGTTCGCTGATACCAAAAGGCGCTCAGCCGGTTTTGCATCCCTTTCGCGACGCGAAAGAGAACGAAGGAAACGAACAAGAAAACGACCAGTGAAACCGGATCGGTCACAATTCCCGACACGGTCTCCCAAAGGCTCGCGGGCGCAAACAACGGAGCGGAAGCCGCCGCCCCCGGGCTCGCTTCCGCGATCAGCGGAACCGAGAGCGCGAATATCCCCACGGTGAAATACGCGAAGACATGCGCAATGTTTTTCCGGAGGCCGTTGATCAATCCGTTCAAGCCCTTGTCGTGGTGCGTGACGACGTAGACGCCTTCGGAGTAGGAGGTGTTCCCGGGATAATCCGCATGCACGGA
Source organism: Elusimicrobiota bacterium (assembly GCA_016207625.1). Classification (GTDB taxonomy): domain Bacteria; phylum Elusimicrobiota; class Elusimicrobia; order FEN-1173; family FEN-1173; genus JACQPF01. Next base: position 2,697 of record JACQPF010000053.1, read on the forward strand.
CATCGGCTTGGAAAGGGCGTTCGCCCATTCCCGGGTCCTCTCGTCGGGAGCTTTCTTCAGATAATGGCCCGCGGTTTGGAACGCCATGTCCACTTCGTCTTTCGACAGGGGATCCAATCTCCGGACGTTCCAAATCAGCGCCACGCCTTTCGGCCGCAGGATTTGCGGCAGGGCGGCGGCGAACCTCCTCAGCACCTCCGGCGGCGCGCCGTCCCAGTTCCTGACGGGCATCACTTCCCGTTCTTTTTGGGCGGGTTTGTGGGACGGCATGTTCCAAACCACATGGTCGAACTGTGCCACAGCCCCGACCGTGCCGATGGTGGGATTCCCGTTGTGGTCGATCCGGATCAACGGCACTCCCACGACGTCGGCCACGTTGTCCATTAAGAACGTTCTGAGGCGGTGCTCCAGTCCCGCCGAACGGAACAGGGCGCGCGCGTTGGCGAGGGCCAGGGGGTTGATGTCCGTCACCCAAATTTCCCCCTCCGTCTGCCGCGCGGCGATCAACGCATCCAATCCCGTCCCCGTGCCCACGATCAGCGTTCGAGAATCCATGTTTTTCCTGAAGCGGAACCGGGATTTCTTCCCGCCGAGCAGGTATTTGTAGAACACCTCATCGTCGCGCACGGCCGGCGCGGGGTTGTAGAC
>JACQPF010000047.1 GCA_016207625.1 Elusimicrobiota bacterium
CCTGAAGAAGGTCCGGGCCGCTTGAGGGCCGTGTTCCCGGGCAATGGATCGCCGGATGGACCGTTCAGGCTTGTTCGGCCCGCACAGCATATAGCCTTCCAAGAGGAGCCAGTTGCCGAGGTTGACCCCTCTCAAATGAATCGGGCGGCCTTTGGCCGTGACGATCCGGGCGTTCTCGACATTCAAGTTATCCATGCCCGCTAATTGTAGAAATCTGGACAGCAACTGGTCAACCATTTCAGAACATGCTATAAAAATATTTCCATGAAAAAATCAAAGACATCCTTGTGGTCCTTTCTTGATGACAAGGGCTCCTTCTGCGCGCCCGATCCCCACCGGGTGAGCCGCCTCTATTTTCCCCTGGCCAACGACGCGGGGTTCATGAGCGCCATCACTCCGGACTTGCATGGGGACATCAAGGCCGGTCAAAACGCTTTCCTCACCCAACCCGTTTCCGAACAGGATTTGCACAACATCCGGTCCCGCCGCGATTTTTGGATCCTCACGGACGTCCCCAAGGGACGGCAGGCCTGGTGCGCCAACGCTGGACCGGCGGACAAGTCGTTCGTGGAAGCCGGCCCTCTCTGGCACAGGCTGATCCGCGAAAACAACGCTCTCGGCATACGTGTGGAAATGACCAACGTCATCCCTTCCAACGGCGATTCCGTCGAACTCATGGAAGTTCGGATCACGAACACCGGGCGCAGGACGTCCCGCCTTCGCGCCGTCTCCGCAGTCCCCATTTATGGGAGAAGCGCGGACAACTTGAGGGACCACCGGCATGTGACGTCTCTCCTCCACAGGGTCCAGGCCCACCCCCACGGGGTCTTGGTGACTCCTACAATGACCTTTGACGAACGGGGACACCGCATCAACACACTCACCTACGCCGTTTTGGGCTGCGATGAGCGAGGCGGACGGCCCGCCGGTTCTTATCCCACGGTCGAGTCATTTATCGGCGAAGGAGGCGATTTCGATCGGCCCCGCGCCATTCTGGAAAACATTCCTCCCCCTTCATGGAAACAAGTCGCGGGCAAAGAGGCCATGGGGGCCATCGCTTTTAAGCCAAAACAGCTCCGGCCGGGAGAATCCTTTTCTTATTTGCTTCTCCTGGGAATCGCGACGGACAAGAGCCAGTTAGTCACTTGGCTTCAGAGGGCCGGCAGCCGTGTAAAGTTCCTGTCGGTCTTGAGCGAGACTCGGGCATATTGGGAAGAGAGGCTGAACCAAGTGCGTGTGCGAACAGGGGAGGACCGTTTCGACAACTGGTTCCGCTGGGTGACCCTCCAGCCCATGCTGCGCAAGATTTTTGGGTGCTCGTATCTGCCGGATTTCGATTATGGACGGGGCGGCCGGGGCTGGCGGGACCTCTGGCAGGATTGCTTGGCGCTCCTCCTCCTTCGCCCGCATGAGGCCCGTCCCTTGCTGCTCAATAACTTCGCCGGCATCCGAATCGATGGGTCCAACGCCACAATCATCGGCCGGGCGCCGGGCGAGTTCCTCGCCGACCGCAACAACATCACCCGCGTGTGGATGGACCACGGGGTCTGGCCGTTACTGACGACTGAACTCTACATTCACCAATCGGGGGATTTCTCCATCCTCTGGGAAAAATGTCCCTATTTCAGAGATCCGCAGTTGATGAGAGCTCGCGAAAAGGACGCGGAATGGAGCGAAAAAGACGGGCGTCAAATCAAGACCGTCGAGGGCGAAGTCTATCAGGGGACCGTTCTTGAGCACATCCTCATCCAGACCCTTTCCGCCTTTTTCAATGTGGGAGAGCACAACGTTTTGCGCCTTGAGGACGCCGATTGGAACGACGGCCTGGACATGGCCCATGACCGCGGCGAGAGCGTGGCCTTCAGTGCCCTCTACTCCGGAAACTTGAACGGGCTGGCCGACCTACTGGAAAAGACGGGAGCGGAAACGGTTACCCTCGCCGAAGAGGTCATGATCTTGCTGGACCGCGCGGCGGGAGAGAGCGCCGACTATGGCTCCGCCCGGGCCAAGAGAGACCGATTGGAAAATTTTTATCGCGACACCTTGCGGAAAGTTTCAGGGCAGACAAGAAAAGTAGCCGTGGCGAGTTTGGTGCGGGACCTCCGTGCCAAAGCCGAGTGGTTGTCCGGTCACATCCGCCGTCATGAATGGGTCAGGTCCAAATCCGGCCATGAATGGTTCAATGGATATTATGACAACGAAGGCCGCCGCGTGGAGGGAGATTCCCCCAAGGGCGTCCGGATGACCTTGACGGGCCAGGTCTTTCCAGTGATGTCCGGCGTGGCGACGGAAGAGCAAGTTCAAGCCGTTTGCCGCGCGGCCAAGCGCTACTTGAAAGATTCAAAACTCGGCGGTTTTCGCCTGAACACCGATTTTAAAGAGATCCAGCCGGCCCTAGGCCGGGCCTTTTCCTTCGCCTATGGCGAGAAGGAAAACGGCGCCTTCTTCAGCCATATGGCCGTGATGTTCGCCAACGCGCTCTACAGGCGGAATTTCGTGAAGGAGGGGCGGGAGGCGCTGATGTCTCTTTATGAAATGGCGTCCGACACCGGCCGAAGCCGCATCTATCCCGGTTTGCCGGAATATTTCAATGGCGAGGGCCGTGGGATGTACCACTATCTGACCGGTTCCGCGAGTTGGTTCGTCCTAACGTATCTGACCCAGGTGTGCGGCGTGCGGGGCCTATGGGGTGACTTGCTGCTGGCTCCTAAACTTACTTCCAAGGATTTCGGTTCCAGAGGAGAGGTCATCGTTGAAACGTCTTTCGCGGGGAAACGGCTGAAAATCGTTTACAAAAATGAAAAGAGAGTTGAATTCGGACACTACCGTATTCAAACCATTTTATCTGGCGGGGATCAAATCCAATTCCGGGAAATCCTTTCTCCCGAGCCTTCCATCCTCATCCAGCGATCCCAAATTGAGCGCTTCCCTTCCGACAAAGAAAACATCCTCGACGTCATACTCGCCTAAACCTTTTTCCTAGGCTTGCACTTGGATGTGTTGAGCAATCCTAGTTTCGTTTATCAACGATTCCGTGGCGTTGATCAACTCTCCCATCAGGCTGATCACATATAGGCTCACATAATACCGGGAAAGGCCTTCCAGGTTCCACTGGTGACCGAAGAGGGTTTCGATGTCCATGGAGATCTTGTTCCAGGCTTTGGGGCTGATCCGCCGGGCGATGGTTTCGCCGAAGATCATTCCCCCCTCGCTTTGGATCCCCAGGGCCTCCGCCGGCAAGATCCGGACCGTCGAGAGAAGGGTGAGAGGCACGTCGGGCATTTTTTCGCGGAGCCGTTCCAAAACCTCTTCCGCCGTCAGGCCGACCACATCGGACACAAGAACAACCCCGGAGAGGTCTTCCTTCCCGCCTTGAATTTCCCGACGAATCGCGGAGGCGATATGGTCCGCAAAGCGCCCCGCCCGAGGATCCCCGAGCCAGTCCGCCAGGCCCGATGAATTCCTGGATAACGGCAGGTGATAAACCTTATACGCCGTTCGGCCCAGAAGAACGCGCACCACCCAGCGGGAAAGAGCCGCGATCCCATTCACGAAACGAGTCCGCATGGCATTCAGCGCCCATCCGCGTTCTTGTTCCGTGATTGAACGGTTCACGTTGTAGATGCGCGCCAGGGACTGAAGGTCCGATCGGTCCAGCGCTGCTCCCGACGGACCGGCCAAAGCCAACAGCAGAGCCGCTTCCCGCTCCTGCATGGCGGGTGTGGAACGGATGTTCGTGAAGGCGTCCTGGGGCAATACCGCTCTTCCGACACCGTGGGTCTGTCCCGCCTCCGTGGCCAACCGTCTGAACAAGGGCACCAGCGCGGCCTTTTCCGAGGAACGCAAATACCCGATCAGCCGCGGCAAAATGGCCAAAGCGTCATGGACCGGCAAGGAGGACAGTTCCTCCACCATCCGGTTATTTCCTTCGGAGGGCTGTTCGGATGAGAGAAGCCTCTCAAGCCCAAGAAGCCGCAGGGCCTCCCCAGGATCCGCCGGCAAATCCATCTGCCGGGCCTCCACGGTCAGCCGCAATATCGGATTCTCCACAGTAGGAATCGCCTCGGTTCTCGATGGATGCGATCTGGTTTTTGCAGAAAAGCTTCTCCATGATTCGGTGGCGGCCTTACTAACTCCAAGGATGACGGGAAGAATTAACAGCAACTTAAGGATTGAGATAAGAGTCATCCCAAGGAGAGTGAAGGATAAATGAACTTGGGTGCCAAATGACACGTGTGGGAATGCTTTTAAGATGACGGGGATGTCTCTCAGGCCGCTGATTTTACTGACGGCCCTCCTTGCAAACTCTGATACCCGAGGATCACGATCATCCAGGGCGTTGATAAGGGCTGGTAAGGCGCGCCTATCCTCCATTTGACGTAGGGCCTGGACGGCCGTCAATCGGACGTCGCTGGATTTATCTTTCAGCATTTCAATCAGAGCCGGAACGGCTTCAGGCTTATTCATGTGAATCAGGGCATGGTTTGCCGCCGCGCCCACTTCCCACTCCGGATCATCAATGACGGTTTTCAAGGCCGGAATAACGTGTGGGTCATGCGTGTCGCCAAGAGTTTTCGCCGCCGCCTCCCGAATCCTGTAATCCTTGCTTTTGAGATCCTCAATCGCCTTGGTGATGCGGGGATCTTCTTGAACCGTCGAAAACGTGACCGCCGACGGCCGCTCCACAGAACTCGTATGGCCTTTGATGAACGGCACCATCATCAATAAGGCCGCGGAA
>JACQPF010000048.1 GCA_016207625.1 Elusimicrobiota bacterium
CAAGTAAAACAATGCCCTTGGCAAAAATTCTTGACATTTCTGCCTAAGTATGGGACAATCAATGGCTAATTCTGACATAGGAGAATTTTCATCATGGTATCGATTCGCATGCAGAGAATGGGCCGGCCGCATCAGCCTCATTTCCGTATTGTCGCCATCCCCTCGGCAAAGGCCCGCGACGCCGCAGGTCTCGAGGTGTTGGGGCATTACCATCCCAAAGAAAAAACCAATAAAGTGACCGTCGACGCGGACCGCCTGAAATATTGGCTCAGCGTCGGAGCGCAACCCTCGGACACGCTTCGGACCGTGCTCAAAGAAGCGGGCCTTTGGGACAATGCCTTCACCCGTTGAATTTGTTTCGTCCATCGCCCGATCCCTCGTTAACCATCCCGACGAAGTGAAAGCACGTTGGGTGGATAAACCCGAGGGCGGCGGCTACGTGGAGCTGAATGTTTTGCAGCAAGACCGGGGCCAGATCATCGGCAAACAGGGCCGGAACATTCAATCCATCCGCCGTTTGGCCACGGCCGCCTTCGCCAAGGAAGGCGAAGAGGTGGGCGTCGAGCTTTTGGATTGACCGATTACCTCGTCAAGGATTTGGACGGCTGCGAAGTCGTCACGGAGGCCGGCGAAGTCCTTGGGATTTTGAAAGACGTCTACCCCACCGGGGGTGGAAACGACGTGTTCGCCGTGCGGAATGAAACTCGCGAGATCCTCATCCCCGCGCGGAAAGACGTGGTCCTCAGCATCGACGTGGCGGCCCGGCGCATCTTGGTGAAACTGCCTCCCGGCCTGCGCGAGATTTATGAAACCTAAACCATCCCGCAGGAAACGCGCGGCGCTGCGGATGGACGTCTTAACGATTTTTCCGAAGATGTTTCCGGGGGTTTTGTCCGAAAGCCTGTTGGGGAAAGCCCGGGAAAAAGGGCTTGTGGACCTTCGGGTCCAAGACATCCGCGAACACGCGGAGGATAAACATCGCACCGTGGATGACCGTCCTTATGGCGGCGGCCCGGGGATGGTGATGAAACCGGAACCTCTCCTTCGGGCGTTGAGAGCCGTGGGCGTTCCCGAAAAAAAAGGGAAGACCTCCACCCCCTTCGTGATTTACTTGTCGCCGCAAGGCGTTCCCTTGACGCAAAGCTTGGCGGACGACCTGGCCCGGAAAAAGCGCCTCGTGTTCTTGTGCGGGCACTACGAAGGGGTCGACGAGCGGATTTTCGATTGGATCGATTTGGAAGTCTCCATCGGGGACGTGGTTTTGACCGGAGGAGAGATCCCCGCCATGGCGGTGTTGGATGCCGTGGCGCGGAAAGTCCCGGGTGTGGTGAAAGAACCCGAATCGCTTCTTCAGGATTCCTTCGCTCCGGGCTGGGAAGGGCATCTCGACTGCCCTCATTACACGCGACCCGCGGAATGGCGGGGCCGGCGTGTTCCCGACGTGCTTTTGCAGGGCCACCACGAGGCCATTCAGGCTTGGCGGGCGGAGCAGTCCTTACGCCGAACGCGGCAAAGACGCCCCGATTTATTGAGGGCCGAACACACGAAGAGGAAACGACAATGAACTCCATAATTGATCAGGTAGAAAAACAATATCTCAAGAACGACATCCCCCCCTTCCGGGTGGGTGACCTTGTCCGGCTGGACGTGAAGATCGTGGAAGGTGAAAGCGAGCGCGTGCAGGCGTTTGAAGGCATCGTCATCCGCAAGCAAGGCCACGGCCTGTCCACCATGTTCACCGTCCGAAAAATGTCTTTCGGCGTGGGCGTGGAGAGGACGTTCCCCCTCCATTCGTCCCGGATCGAGCGCATCAAAGTGGTTCGGACCGGCAAGGTGCGCCGGGCCAAGCTTTATTACCTCCGCGAACTGAGCGGCAAAGCCGCCCGCATCGAAGAGGGCGCGGAAACGGCTGAGAAGCCGACGGCCCAGCCGCCGGCGGAGGCCGCCAGCACAGGAGGCTGATGTTGGCCAAACGGCTCTACCGCTTCGACCAGGAGTGGCGAGACAAGGGGTTCCCCTTTATTGCCGGCGTGGATGAAGCGGGGCGGGGTCCCTGGGCGGGACCCGTGGTCGCCGCGGCCGTGATCCTCAAGCCTGAAAACGCCTGGAAAGGCCTGAACGACAGCAAGCAAGTTTTACCGGAAACAAGAGAGAGACTCTTTGAGCTGATCACTCGGGAGTCTCTTTTTCATTCCGTCTCCGTCGTCGACCATCACGTGGTGGATGAAACCAACATCCTCCAGGCGACGTTCCTCGCCATGAAACGCGCCCTCCATCAATTGCAGGTCCGTCCCGACCTGGTCTTGGTGGACGGCAACCGGAAAATTCCGGACAGCCCGGTCCGCCAGGAAGCGATCGTGAAAGGCGACGCCAAGAGCGCCTCCGTCGCCGCGGCCAGCATCTTGGCCAAAGTGACCCGCGACCGCCTGATGGCGAGCGCCCACCAAAAATACCCCCACTACGACTTCGCGAACAACAAAGGCTACGGCACCCCCACCCATCGAGACGCCTTGAAACGCTTCGGCCCGTGCGAAATCCATCGCCGGTCTTATGCGCCCGTCATCGAGGCCGTGTCCCCCCTGCTCCCCTTCGGTGAATTTTAATATAGAAAAAGGGCGCGACGGCGAAGACCGGGCCCGGTCCTATTTGGAATCCAAAGGCTATCGGTTTTTGTGCGCCAACTACCGCACCCGCTTGGGGGAATTGGACCTCGTGATGCGGCACAAAGACACGATTGTTTTCGTGGAGGTCAAGGCCCGGCGGGACGCCTCTTTCGGCGCTCCCCAGGAAGCCGTGACGTTCGCGAAACAACGGAAAATGATCCGGGTGGGCTTGGAATATGCGAAAGCGCGCCGATGCCAGGGAACGCCGTTCCGGTTCGACGTGGTCGCCTTGACGCCGGACGGGATCGAACACATCGAAAACGCCGTGGACGCGTCCGCCGGCGGATATACGTTGTAATGGGGAGATGAGTTACGAGGGAACGTTGATGTTGAGGAGTGCGCGAACCGCTTTTAGGAAGTCGTTTTTCTCCACCGGTTTCGCCATGAAGAAATCCGCGCCCGCTTCATACGCCTGCCTTTGATCCGCTGGAAAACTTTTCACCGAGACGACGAGCACTTTGATTTGCTTTGTGTCCGGATGGGATTTGATGGTGTGGCAGACTCCGATCCCATGGACCTCCGGGAGCATGAGGTCCAAAACGACCAGGCTCGGCTTCGCGCTCTTCACCAGCTCGAGAGCGGTGCTCCCGTCCAGGGCCGTCAGGGTCTCATAGCCGGCGCCCTGCAGGTAGAGCTCCAGCAACCGGAGCGTGCTTTCGTCGTCTTCAACGACGAGGATGGTGTGTTTTTGCTTCATTCGCGGAACTCCTCAGGGCCCTCAAGGCCTTTGCCGGATCCGGCGCTCCGAAGATGGCGTTGCCGGCCACAAGAGCGTTGGCCCCTTCTTGAACCGCGAGGGCGGCGGTTTCCGAGTTGATGCCGCCGTCCACTTCGATCCACTGGGGCTTCCCGCCGCGCGCCCTCCGTTCTTTCAGCCAGCGCACTTTGGAGAGCATGTCCGGCATGAAAGACTGCCCGCCGAAACCGGGCTCCACCGTCATCACCAAAACGAGATCCAAATCTTTCAGATAAGGCGAGAGTTTGTTGATCGGCGTCTTCGGCCGGACGGACATGCCGGCCCGGCACCCGCATCGCTTGATCAGGCGAATGATCTCGGCGGGCCTGCGGCAGGCCTCCCAATGCGCCGTGATCAGCCACGCGCCCATTTTAGCAAAAACCGGGATGTATTTTTCCGGGTTTTCGATCATGAGGTGCACGTCCATGGGAAGCGGGGTGTATTCCTTCAGCCACTTCACCACCACCGGCCCCACCGTCAGGTTGGGGACGAAATGGCCGTCCATGACGTCGACGTGGATCCAATCGGCGCCGGCTTTCTCCACCCGCTTGACTTCGTCGGCCAGGCGGGCGAAATCGGCGGATAAAATCGAAGGGGCGATGTTCACGCGGCCGGGCTTCACGGCAAGACCCTTTCCTCGATCAAAACTCCGTTGACGAAAATGCGCACCCGGGACAACCCGCGCGGCACCACGGGGACCTCCGCGACGGATCCGGCGCTTTGATAGCCTTGATACACTTCCCGCTCCTCCACTTCGTCCCGGAGCACGATCCGAACGTGCACGCGCCCTGAGCCTTGCGGGATTTCATAGCGGACCATCTGCGCGTTGGAAGCGGTCAACGTGGACCGGCTCACCACGAACTCCAAAGAGCGGGACGGGTCGATGGTTTCATCGGGAGCGGGCGCTTGCCGCAGGACCAGCCCCGGCAAAACGTCCGGCGTCACCTCTTCTTTGACGTCCGCCTTTATATTATTATCCCGGGCCCACGCCGCGGCCTGCTCATGGGAGCGGTTGACGAAATCCGGCATGAGGAGCGTGCCTTCGGGCGGCGCGCCCCTGGAGACGCGAAGGTCCACCATTTGGCCCCGGCTCGTCACCCCTCCCGGGACGGGGTTTTGGTCCATCACCCAGCCCGCTTCATACCTCTGCGAATAGACTTCCGTGAGCGCTCCCGGAACCAGCCCGGCCGACCGCAATTGATTTTGAGCTTCCGGAAGGGGCTTGTTCACCATGTCCGGCACGAAAACCACCTGGCCTCCGCTGGAGATGGTCACGCGGATCACTTTCCCTTCCCGGACTTTGAGTCCGGCCGATGGGATCTGCCTTAATATGGCGCCGGAAGGATAGTTTTCATCGAACTCCACCGCCTCTTTCCCCAGGGAAAGGGAGAGGGGCGAGAGGACGTCCAACGCCTGCTCCACGGACTTCCCCACCACGTCCGGGACGACGACTTCTTTGCGCGTGTGCACCGCCGCGCTGATAACCCATTGCAGAACGGCGAGGGTGATCAATCCCAAAACGATCAGGAAAAGGCCCCAAAGGATCACCGGGCTTCGGCGCCCCACGGCGTCCAAGGAGGGCCCGGCGCGCTCGGCCAGGGCGCGCATCCTCTCGCGCGGCACGAGGCCGGGCGTCTTATCCGGAATGGGTTTTTGCTCTTCGGTCATTTACCGTTTCCTTTTCGAGCCATCATACCATATCTCTTTATCGGGCTCCGACCGCCTTCGGCTCCCCCAACTGGCCGCATCCGGCCGTAATGTCCGTGCCTTGGGGTTTGCGCACGCGCACGAAGATCCCGCGATCGGACAAAACTTTGGCGAACCGGTCAATGGCTTCATCAGAAGGCCTCTCATAAGGGAGGCCCGGAACGGGGTTATAAACGATCACGTTGACCCAAGCCCCTCTGCCCCTCAAGAGATTGGACAACCTCTGGGCCGTGCGCAGGGAATCGTTCACTCCCTTCAAAAGGATGTATTCAAACGTGACCCGCACGCCCCCCATGCTCCTCTGGAACGCCCAGGCGGACTTGAGGAGCTCCTTGATCGGCCAGACGGAGGCCTTGGGCATTATCTTTTGGCGCACCTCGTCGTCCGCGGCGTGAAGGCTGATGGCCAGGTTGACTTTCGGGGCCTCCTCCGAGAGCTTGAAGATCTGCGGCACGAGGCCCGACGTGGACACCGTGACGTGCCTCGCCCCATAGCCGAAACCCAGAGGCGAACGCAGGCATCGAAGGGCCCAAAGGACGTTGTTGTAATTGGCCAAAGGTTCGCCCATGCCCATGAAAAGCAGGCTGTTGATCTTCTTGCCCATGACTTCCTCGGCCCAGAGAATCTGCTCGAGGATTTCGGAGGCGAACAGGTTCCTCTTCAGCTTCACTTTCCCGGAGGCGCAAAACGCGCAGGCCCAGGCGCAACCGACCTGGGAAGACAGGCAGAGCGAATGTCTTTCCTCGTCCTCCCCGCTTCGCGCCGGCAGGAACACCGCGGAAAAAGAGTGGCCGTCCCCCGTCTGATAAACGAGGCGGGTCGTCCCGTCCCGGGCGGACGTCTCGCGGCCCGCGAGCTTCAGGACCCGCAAAGGCAATTCCTTATCCCACTTTTCCCTCAGGGCCGCGGGCAGGTTGGACATGTCGGAGAACGTTTTCGCGCGCTTTTGAAAAACCCATTCCTGCACCTGGCGCACGCGATAGCCCTCCGCTTCGGGCAGCTCCAGGACGCGGCTCCATTCCCCAAAGGGGATGTCGAGCAGCGAGCCGGGATCGTAACGGTTTTCCTGTTTCCTTTTCATGATCTCATCCTCATCCTATTTTACTTTTGAGCCGCGCGATGAAAAAGCCGTCGGTGCCGTGCCGGTGCGGCCAGAGCTTCACGAACCCTCGCGGCGAGACGGCGCCGGGCACGTCCGGGGGACGAACCGGCTCCACCGCGAAGCCCGGATGCCGCGCGAGGAAGGAGTCCACGACGTCCTCGTTTTCCTCCGGTTCCGTGGTACAGGTGGAGTAGATGAGGACGCCGCCGGGCTTCAGGCACGGGGCCGCACCGTCCAGGATCTCCCGCTGGAGCCCGGACATCCGCTTGACGTCCGTTTCTCTCTTGCTCCACCGGATGTCGGGCCTCCGGCGCAAAACCCCCAAACCCGAACAGGGAGCGTCGACCACGATCCGGTCGGCGGCCCTCTCAAATTTCTCCGCTGCTTTCCGCGCGTCCAAGAGGAGGGGCCGCACGATGTGGACGTCCAACCGCTTCGCATTTTCCTTCAAGAGCTGAAACCGGTCCGAACTGAGGTCGATGGCGAACACCCGGCCCTGGTTCCTCATGCGCGCCGCCAAATGGGTGCTTTTTCCCCCCAGGCCCGCGCAGACGTCCAAAACGATTTCTCCCGGCTTGGGGTCGAGGACCTGAGTCACGAGCTGCGACGAGTCGTCTTGGACGAAAAACCGCCCCTCGCGGAACGACTGGAGGTCTCCCAAGGATGGAGCCAAAGCCAATCGGACCCCGTCACCGGCGACGGGAGAGGGCTCCGCCTCGAGGCCCTCCGCCTGTAAAATCCGGATCAGCTCATCCCGCGTTTGCTTCAACGTGTTCGCGCGGACGGAAAAGACCGGCGGCTCGTTGTTTTTCGCCAGGAGGGCTTCGCACTCGTCCCGGCCCAACCGATCCAGCCAACGCCGCACGAGCCACTCGGGATGGGAGTGCCGCAGAGAC
>JACQPF010000051.1 GCA_016207625.1 Elusimicrobiota bacterium
CTTCTCAAGGTCGTACCGCCGGGCGGTATTGATGTCATGGTAAAATTCCAAAAGGCCAACGTATCCCCAACCCCGGCCGGCCAAGGTCCCCAGGTCCTTCGCGGTTCGGCCCAGCCAGGTTTTCAATTGCTTCAGGGACCCGGGATGCCAGTCCGGAGGATAGGTCGTGAAACTTTCGGGGTCTTCCATTGTGTAACGCAAGACCTTGGCCGGCCCATCGGCCCGCACCCAATCCGGCGCCCCGTCTTCCGGCGCTCCGTCTAGGACCGCTTTCACCAATTCGGCCCGCGCTCCGGGATAATGTTCGTTCAGAAGCTTCGCTTCCTGACGGAGATCCTCCACACGCTCACCCGACCGCGCAACCTTGTAAAACACGTTTCCCGACCGCAGGGTTCGGCCCGCCCAGAGCGGGTTGTCCGACGGGCGGATGAGGAAACGGTCCTCCCGGACCGGAGCCTCGCTTCTTTTTTCCGACGATGCAAACTGCGGGACGCGCCTCTGGAAAGCGACGCCGTTCATTCGGGCGATGAACTTTGAATGCTCCGTGGCCCGCAAAGACACCAGCCAGTTGTGATGGGATTGAGCGGGCGCGGCGAAACGCGAGCTGTCTTTAGCCAAATTATTTGCAGTGGCATCCGGCCCATAGCCCCCGCGGCGCAGGGCGAAGGCCGCGGCCTGGCGGACGGCCTGGGGGTCGGAGTCCAGATATCGGAGAAGCGCCTCCTGGACCTCCCGCCGATGGGCTTGGGAGGCGAGAGCGTTGGCGATGGCCGCGCGGACCGTCGGATCGGGTTCCTGCTTCCATCGCTTCAGCAAGGTTTCACGGACAGGGTCCACGTCGGCCTGGCCGGCCAGCACGTTCACGATCGTTCGCCGGACGTGGGAGATGTCCTCGTCCTCCAAGCGATCGGACAGCGCCCGCCGGACGGTTTCTTCATGGACCCGTGACGAAAGCGCATGAACGGCCGCCTCACGCAACGGCAGGCCGGAGGACTCCAGCAAGGGCCGCCAATCGCGCTCCTCCCTCGCTTGTGAAACGAGGGCTCGGATGACGGCTCCGCGCACGGCGGCGGAATCGATTCCCACGCGCAGATGCTTCATCAACGTTTCCCGTGTTTCTTTCCGGTGAACCGAGGGGATGAGGGCATTGATTCCCGCCAATCGCTGGGCGTTGGGGTCCCGGTCATTCAGAAGGGGCCGCCACACCTCTTCCTCATCCACCTGTGAGACCAAAATCATGGCGATCTCCGCGCGGAGGAGAGGATCCGTTTCTACCCGCAGCCGGTCTTGCAGGGCCCGCAGGACTTCCCGCCCATGGGCCAGCGGAGAGAGGGCGTCGATGGCCGCTTCCCGGACCTGGGGATCGTAATCACCCAAGAGGGGCCGCCAAACTTCCATGCCCGATTGGGGAACGACGGCTTTCACAATCGCGCCGATGATGGGCTCGTGCGCCTCTTCCCGCATGAGCTGAAGGAGCGCCTGTTGCACGTCAAGTTCATGGGCATAGGGGGCGAGGGCGTTGACGATCTCTTCATGCCGGAGGGAATCCTCGCTTCGCATCAGCGGTTCCCAAATGTCCCGGTCTCTTTTGTGGGCGAACAGGGCCTTCAGGATCACCGGGCGAGTCATGAAATCGGTTTCCCTTTCCAACTGGTCCCGCAGGGCCGCCCGCACTTCCTTGAGGTTTGCCACCGGCGCCAAGGCGTTGACGACGTCCAGGCGGATGTGGGCCATAGGGCTCGTTTTCAATTCTTGGAACAGCGCGGCTTGCACTTCCGGCCGATGGATTTGGGAGACGAGTGCGCCCGCGCCGGTTCCCACGAAAATCCCATGCCGTCGGGTGCTGAATGAACGGAGCAACGCCCGAAGGACCTCCGGTTCGTGGGCAAAGGGAGCGAGGGCCTCCATGAGGGCCAGGGCCGGGGTGGGATGTTCCTCCCCATCCAAATGATCCCGCAATCCTCGTCGAACGGTTTCCTGGGAGACGTGCGGCGCCAAGGCTTGGACGCAGTTCTTCCGCAGGACGTCCATATCGCCCGGCCTGGCGAGTTGTTCCAGCAATAACCTTTGGATGTCTTCCCGATGGGCCAGCGGCGCCAGGGCGTCTATGGCGGCTTCACGGACGCTCTTTTCGGCGTCGGCGTCCACAGCCATGTCCTGCAGGGCCGAGAGATGCGCCGGGTCCTCCAGCCACGGGCCGACCGCGGCGCAGAAGGCGATGCGTTCCTTGTCCGTTCCCTTCGCCAAACGGCCCAGAACCGCCCGCATCTCAGGCGCCAAGGGCGGCGCCCGGGCCGGAGGCGGAGTTCCGCTCCCAAACAAGGATAACGGCCTGAATGAGCTGAACATCATCCGCCATTCTTTCACGAGCCATAGGCCGTTCCAGGCCAAATGGATGACCGCGCTCCATAGCAGGCCCGATACGGGCGAAGACAAGAACATCAAAGGATAGGTGACAGCCAGACTGCCCGCGAACCGCCAGGCCACACGGCCCGCGATCTCGCGCCAGGATAGACCGTCGTAGTTATCGGGATGGATCAATGCGAACAGGGCGCCGGCCAGAACCCAGGTCCAGCCCGCGGGAGACACGAGGGAAAGAGCCATGGCCATGCCGATGGTTTCCGTGAACGGCGCGGCCAAAGGATGGGACAGAAGGGCCAAAACCCCATAGAAAATTCCTTGGGCCGTTCCCATGGGGCCGGGAATGTCATCGGATTCGCGCCTTTTCTTTTCAAACCAATTCCGGGCGCTTTGGAGGAGATTGAGATCGTCCGTCTCGATCCATCGATAAGTCGGAATGGAAAGAGGTTTTCCCCGGCTCAGCCGATGAACGGATTCGACGATCCGGTCCCGGACGTAGAGCAGGTCATAAGACCCTTTCCGCGTCATCCTGTTCCGCCCGAACCGCCGGTGGCCGAAAGCAAGGGTGGGTTTGCGCATCCAATCGGCGAGGTGCAGGATCCCGGAATGCTCGGTGATGACGACGTCCGCCATGGACATCATCGCCACGACCCGGATCAAATCGTTTTCCGACCCCTCTCCCCCGCCGATTTCCACCAGGCGGCCGGTCTTGAGATGCGGGCGATAATGATCATAAACGTCCCGGACCTCTTCATAGGCCGTCCGCTCCCTTTGGCTGCGGGGTTGGTTCTTCCAAGATTGCGGCCCTTCGTTGACGACGACGCAGATCTGGGGGTCGCTCAACAATTGGTCCAGGATCCTTTCCCAGTCGTCCCAATGATTCCGCCAGATCCCGTTTCCGGCCATCAAGTTGACGAAGCAAACCGTTCTGTCGGGAGGGATTTTGGTTTCCAATTCGGTGATTTTCTTCAAGACCTGTTCGGAAAGATCCGCGGGCTTCAGGACCGGGGGAGTGTCGGTTTGCACCCCCTCGAACCCCAGCGTCCTCAAGGCCCTGGCCAGCGTCACGAAGATCGGAACGCGCTCGAAAAGCGGCACGGGCGTCATCCAGGCCTTGCCGTTCCTCTCGTACGCGGGGAAATACCTCGCGTAATCCGTGTCGATCATCAAGGTCTTCTTGTTGTTCAGCCAGGACCCAAGGGATTCCGAGGAGTATCCGCCGTAAATGACCAGGGTTTCGTCGGGGTTTTGCTCCCGCTTCAAGAAATCGCTGTTCATGGTGACTTTCACTCGCGGCCCGAATTTGAGGCAGCGGAAGAGGCGGGGATCCGACGGATGGATTGTGATTTGGGCGTTCGGGAAATTATTTTCCAGAAGCTGCAGGTAGTTCCAGGTCATAAGCAGCGGCCAACTGAGCTCGAAAGACTGCGTCACAACAAAGACTTGACGGATCTTCTCCCGCTCCGCCTTCCCCAACGGCGGGGACCGGCCGGAATCGGATGTCTTTCCTCCGCGCGCGGCCAGAGGCCTGAAGGATTCAAAAAAGAGGGGTTCGCCTTTGCCCCGGGTTTTCTTCTTCGACAACCATTCCTTAACGAGCCAGGTCCCGTTCCAAACCAGATGGATGGCGGCGCTCCACGCCATGCCGGACAAGGGCGCGGACGAAAACACAAGAGGATAGGCGATGGCGAGGCCGCCCGCGAAGCGCCAGCCGGCCCGGGCCGACGCGCGGGTCCAGAATTGCGCGGCGGTGATCTCTCCTTTTCGCCAGGCCTTCACGTCATAGTTGTCGGGATGGATCAAAGCAAAGAGGGCGCCGGCGAGAACCCAGGCCCAACCCGAGGGCGCCACGAGAGAAAGCGCCCAAGCCAGGACGAGAGTTTCCGTGACAGGGGTGATGAGGGGATGGGTCAGACCGTCAAGGACGTTCCAAAGAGACCGGGCCATTCCAGCGGTCGACCGGGAGGCGCTCTTTTTCATCTCCCTCTGAATGGACATCCGCCGGCTCAAACGGCCCAGGAACCTCATGCCGCGGGCAACCTCTTCTTCTCTCGCCGTCCTTGAGACGCGGTAAAGAGGCCCCATCAGTTTGCCGACGAAACAGGCCTCGCTTTCGTTCAAAGAGACCTTGTCGAGAGTTTCCCATTGGTTTTCGCCGGACAGGCGTTCCGTGGTCTCCACGAACGTGTCATCGGACATTTGGCGGACCATTTCCGGGAACCCGGGCTGACCGGCGAATTCGGGGAAATAGCCTTCGAAGAAATGGGGGATCAGCCGGCGGGCGTCGGGAGGCGGGTCCTCGTCGTCCAGGAATCGGGGTCCTTGCTGAAAGAAACTGAAAATGAGGCGAGAGATGTCCAGATACCGGTAAGCCCCCTCGACCCGGGCAAGGCCATCGCCGGCGCCCGGGAGGTCCGACCGCCAAACCACGCTCTCAAAATCACGCAGGATCACTTCGGGACGGTCCGTTTGGCCGCCTCTGAAGCCCATGTTCATCATGTGAGGATACCGGTGGAATAGGCCCGCATCGTGGAAACGGCGAAGCGTTTTCCCGAGCCGGCGCGCCATGAGCGTTTCATCTTCATCGTTCAAGGGCTCGAACCCCGAAGGCCGGTAACGGACCACGCCGAGGCGGACCTCGTGCTCCCTCCGCCCGCTCTCGGTCAGGACGGATTGGGGCAAAACGCGGAGCCGGCGGTCTTCACTTTCCAACCCCGCGATCACGAAAGCCACGGGGACCCGCTTCTTCGAGCGGCCGGTGAACCAGCGGTTCTTGTAGAAACCGCGGCCGACAGGGAAATCCGCCGGGATGCCCGCGCCCAGGCATTCGCGCATGGCGTGATATTCTTTGGCCGAAGAATGAAGGGCCATGCCGCCGAAGGGTTCGTCGGACCCCTTCGCCACGAAAACGTTTCCGTTCTCGTCGACGTTCATGGCCCGCGGCACGTGGCCCGTCTTTCCGGGGCCGTAAAGGGAAACGTTTCCGTCCGCGCCGGTTCTGAGCCGGACTCCCTTGAGGCGCAACATCCGAATGGTCCGCGGCTCAGAATTCCTTCCGGCCTTCACGGTGACGGGGTTTTCCAGCGCCAGATAGATGGTCCGGCCCTCGTCAACCCCCGGATGTTCGCGGCGGTCCTCCCATTGGGCGATAAAAACCTTCGGGGACGCGCGGCCCCGGTTCGCCTCATCCATCAACCGGTCCTGCTCGTCCAGGTTCGCGTCGATGATCAGCTGAAGGAGTTGCCGGTCGCCTTCGGTGAGTGCCCGCGCGACGTCGCCGTTTAAGACAAGCCGGTGAGAGGAGGTTTCCCAACCGCCGGGGAGGGGCTCCCGCCGGACTCTTTGAGGCCCCTCCGAGATGTCGAAGACGATGTGTTTCCAAAGCTCGCCGCCCGGCCCGCGCGGGGCGTCGTCCAACGAAATCACCGGGTACTTCCAAGCCAGGGACTGATAGAACCTGGCCTGAGCCCCCTCGAGCCGGTAGTCCAGGGAGATCCTCCGATGGCCCATTTTCCTCGTCTCGGCCACCGCCTCGTCGAACAACCGCTCCCCGATCCCCTCCCGCTGGGAATCCTTCCGCACGGCGGTGAAGGCCAGGTAATCTCCCACCAGGGAGGCGTAACCCGCGATCTCACCCCGCCCATTCATGGCCAAGAGGATGGTGTGGTCAGGGTCGTTGGCCATGTTCTCAAAGGCATCGTCGAACCGCGACCACCCGACGGACGCGTGCAGGGCGCGGATCTGCCGCTGGATTTCCTCGTCCGGCATCCCTTGGGCCAACAGGTCCTGATACCGAGCGACCGAAATCGCGGACTCGCCCTCTGGGCTCCGGAGCGGCTCCACCATCCGCCGGAACAGATCCCGGAGGGACAGAGCGAAGCCGCCTTCGTTCTGGTAGAAAAGGAACACCAGGCCGTTGTCGAGCTCCACCCGCCCGGCGGGCCGGCCCTTGCCCTCGGCGGCCTCTTCGAAAACGGATTTGGCCGCTTCTTCTTTTTCCTTCGTCGTGGCGACCACGCAGAGGTGGGACGTCCGGCCCCGCCGCTGGCGCATTTCACCGTCCAGGATGAAATAGAGCCCGCGCTGTTCGAGGGTCTTCCGGTAGCTGAGGGAAAGGTGTTCCAGGGTGCGGAATCGGCGTCCCAGCCGTTCCGATTCGGCCAGCACCCTCCCGGCCAAGGCCTTGAGCTCTTTCCGGGGCAGGCGGCCGTCGAATTCCGCCCGGGCGATCTTCGCCCCCGGGAACAACACCGCGAAAATTCCCTCCATCGTCGCGGCCCGCCTCCAGACCGACGGGGGAGCCTCAGCCGCGTTCCGGACGCTTTCCGCCAACAGCCTCTCAGGCGCCAGGGAAATGGGTTCGCCGGCGAACAACCGTTCCAGCGGCAGCGGGTCCCGGGAAAAGACATCGAGATAGGCGTTGCCGTTTTCGGGGATTTCCGTGATGCGGGGCGTGACGACCGCGTAAGAAACGTTCTTTTCCCTCAACAATCGGGAAAGGCCGTCGGTGTGAAACCCGCCTGCCACCAGCACGGCCGAGGTGGCCTTTTCCGACGTCATCTTGTCCAGGAGGTTGCGGACGAAGGCGTCGTTCCTCTGAAGGGCGGACGAACAGAACCGTTCATACGGTCCGAGCAGAGACGCCAGCTCTTTTGATGACGGCGCTGAGGGAAGCGCGGCCTCCGCCGCCAGGGAGCGCATCGTCAATGAAATATCGAGGATGTTCCGTCGGCGGGCTTGAAAGGCCCCCCAATCCTCCGGGGTCATTTTGTGGCGGAAGAGTTTGGAGAGAAGGGCGTGGTCGCGGACCGCTTCGGCCAGCTTCTTTTGCTCCGGGGTTTTCACGGAGGCGCCCTGCGCTTCTCCTTCAAGCCGGGCGAGCTCGGAGAAAAGCTTGTCCCTTTCTATTTTCTCCGTCAGAAAGACGTAGCGGATGTAGGGCTCCATCCGGCCGTAGACGGCCAAATCGATTTTGTTCTCCCGGCAGAGGGATTCCAGGAATCTGTAGAAATCGCCATTGGTGATCCGCCCTGAACGATAGTCCACGCTTTGCCGGATGAGCTTGGTTAACGCCTCGTCGTTCAGGCGGCGGGCCAGGTCCTCGACAAATCGCTTCCGGTCCAGCTCCACCGCTTTAAAATCAATTTTCTCTTCCCACGAAACGGCCTCAGCGAGCCTCCTCAGGTTGGGCCATTGGGAGGAGGAGGTCCCGGCCAGGAGGAACCGGACGTAGGCGCCCAGCCCTTCGCCCTTCTCATGATAGGCGACGAAACGGCGGTCGAACTGCTGAAGTTCAGGGGAATAGACGGCGTCTTTTAAGACGTCCAAGGACCGGGACAAGCGGTTGAGAACGTCTTCCGCCGTTTTGGCCAGAAGCGAAGCCTCTTTCAACGCCTGTACGTTTTCGGCGTAAAGAGACCCCTCTTCGATCCCCCACAGGAGAGGCGGGTTTTCGGAGACGATCCCGTCATACTCGGGGCCTCCGATGGACCCGTCTTCCAGGAAGGAATCGGCCAGGCTGCGGACGATGTCAAGGTCGGGATATTGACGGTACGGCTCCAGCGAGAAAGCACCCGCCGCGCCTTCCAATCCCACCAGATTGACGCCCAAGTCCCGGCGAAGGTCCCGGAGGAAACCCGCCACGTTCCGTTGAGCCTGCGCATGGTTATGGAGGTCTTGAACGTGGATCAACACCGGGGCCCCCGGCATTGTCGAGGTATAGGCTTCCTTCACATATCCGTAGGGCAAAACGATTTTCGACAGGCGCTTGGGAAACGAGGAAGGGTTCGGCCGGGAAGAGATGGGCTCGCGCAGGAGTAAATTTGTGAAGCCGGCCGGCGCGCCGAAGCGGACGGCTCTGGCTTCAGGAAGTTGCGCCAGCAGTTGATTCGGGGTTGAGACCTGGGAACGCTCTTTGGCCGCGGCTTGCCTTTGTTCCCAAAACCCTTTTTCAGCGGCGTGACCCGCCAGGACATTTGAATAAAAAAAGAGGACGGCCAGCATAAAAACCGGCCATTTTTTAGAGCGTCTATCGTTGTTGGTTATTGGCATTTGTGACTATTAACATTAATAAGTAGAATCTAACATAGTGCAAGTATATTAACGCGTTGGTTAACCATCCTTAACGAGTTGTAACATTCTTGTAAATAATGCATACGAAAGGTTGCTTCCATGGAAACAAGGGACATCGATGTCGGACAGAAGAAAGCGGCCGGTTTTGAAATCCCGCTTCCCAGTGGACCTTTGGTGCTGGCCCGGGGAGAAAACGGTTTTGTGATGTGCGGTTACCTGGACATCGCGACGGCCGACAAATTGGCGGCGGCCGCGGCGGTGGTTCGCGGAGTGAAAAACCTGGATGAGTTGTTGGCAAACCCCGTCACGGACGTTAGCGCGAAAGCCCTTTCGATGGGAATACGGCCCGGTATGACCGGCCGAGAAGCCCTTCAGAAACTTGCCTGATAAAAACGAAATATTGATAGAAAAGCTGGTCTCGGGCGGGGAATCCCTGGCCCGGAGGCCCCCTCACGAAACCGTTTTCGTCCCCTATGGAGCGCCGGGCGATAAGGTGGTCCTCAACCGGTGGGAATCCAGAAACAAGTTCTCCCGCGCATGGATCCAAACCGTTCTGAAACCCTCCCCCCAGCGCGTTTCTCCCCCCTGCCCGTATTTTTTTAAACCCGGCGCGGAGCCGGAGAAAGTGTGCGGCGGATGCGATTGGCAGCACCTGGGCTACGCTTTTCAAACACAAGCGAAGAAAGAAATGCTGATCGAGGCCTTTCAGCGCATTGGCCGCATCGCCCACCCAAAAGTGGAAGAACCTCTCCCCTCACCCAACCCCTGGCGATACCGGAACAAAGTTCAAATTCCCTTCGCCGAGCGGCACGGGCAACTGATCGCCGGTTTCTATGCTCCGGGCAGCCACCACATCGTGCCTTTTGAGGATTGCCTGATCCAAAGCGAAGAGTCCGTTCGGATTTTCAAGGCGGCGCTGGAATGGTTCCGAAAAAACAGAGTCCAGGCCTATCAAGAAGACGCCCAGCGCGGGTGGCTAAGGCATCTCTTGATCCGCACCAACGCGCAGGGCGAAGCCCTCGTGGCGGTGGTGGCCAACGGGACCTACTTCACGAACGCGGTGGATTTCGCCCGGCACATGAAAACCGTATGTCCATCGGTAAAAAGCCTTTTTCAGAACGTGAACACCCGTCCCGGGAACGTCATTTTGGGGCCGGAATGGCGGCATATCCAGGGACGGCATTACCTCACCGAGACTCTTTTGGGACTCAAGTTCCGGTTGTCCCCCGGCGCTTTCTTTCAAGTGCATCACGCCATGGCGGAAACGCTTTACAAGAAAGTGGAGGAGTTCGCGGAACCCAACCCGCAAGAAGTGGCCGTGGAGCTTTACGCCGGGGTGGGCGCCATCGGCCAGCTTTTAGCCAAGCGGGCCCGGTTCGTTTGGGGCGTGGAGGAAAGCCCTCAAGCCGTTTCCGACGCCATTGAAAGCGCCCATTGGAACGGCATCAAGAACGTCCGGTTCTTGCAAGGCCGGTGCGAATCGGTTTTGATGAGGGGGCGGTTTCACGGCGGGATCGGCGGGGCTTTGGGAGCGGTGGTGGTGGATCCTCCCCGCGCGGGATGCGAACAGCATGTCCTGCGGGCCATAGTCCGGCTGGCGCCTCGGCGCATCGTGTATGTCTCCTGCGACCCGGCCACCCTGGCGCGGGACGCGCGCTATCTGACCACTGGCGGTTACCTCATGCGCAAAAGCGTGCCGGTGGATTTATTCCCGCAAACCGCCCACATCGAGAGCGTGTCGCTGTTCACAAAATGACCGCAAAAGATATTCTCCGGATGACCGAGCCGGGGGAGGCGAGGAAATGGTTGGAAGGCGCTAGCCTGAAAACCATAAGCGGACTTCCCGGGGGAAGCGAGGCCTGGTGGCTTTGGCTGAACCGGGAAACCCTCGCGCACGTCCTCGTCCTCACCTCCTCCGACGACGCCGCTCAAACCCTGTTTGACGATTTCCAGGCTCTTGAGCGCTGGCAGGACCCCGCTTCCCCCGGACGCGCCGTTTATTTTCCGGAAGACGAGCCCGACTCCCGCATCGCGGCCCTCTCCGCCTGGATGAGAACCGACCCCGAGACGCGTGCTCCGTTCCTGATTGCGTCCTGGGAAATGGTCCATGCGCCTCTGCCGCCTCCCGAAGACTTCCAGAAATCCCATCGGAAACTGAATTTGGGGGACCGCCGCAACCGGGACGAGTTCCTGGACCACCTCACCCTGCTCGGCTACAGCCGCGTCGACACCGTGGAGCAAACCGGCGAAGCGGCCGTCCGCGGCGAGGTGGTGGACTTGTGGTCCCCCGGATGGGATTATCCTGTTCGAATCCTTTGGCCCTTCGACCAAATAGAGTCCCTTCGGAAAATCGACCTCACCACCCAGCGTTCCACCGACGCGCTGGAGGTCGTCCTCGTCCGCCCCCTTCTGCCCAAAGGGCCTGCCGACGGGTTGCGGCCCGCCGGAACCTCCTTGCTCTCATATCTCGGCGAGGAGGGCGTGTTGTTTACGTCCCTCCTTCCTCCGGAGGCCGAGGCGTCCTGGGAAGGCCGGAGCATTCGGCGCGTGGACCCGGAATCCGGCGACGTCAACGAACCCTATTTGAGCCTGCCGCCCCTGGCGGAGCCCGGCGACCGGATGGCTTTTTTTGTCTCCCATGTGAAAGACTGGTTGGCGCAGGATTGGCGGGTGTTGATTTTCTGCCACAACCCGGGCGAGCAGGAACGCATGGAGGAAATCCTGATTGAGCGGGACCGCGCGCTGGCCGATGAGATCAGAAGCCGGAGGATCGACTTCCCCATCGGCCCCTTGGTACGCGGGTTTTTGGACCCGGCGCGGAAGCTTGCCATTTTGTCGAACGGAGAGATCTTCGGCCGTTACCGGCGGCGCCTGCGGCTGCCCAAGTTCACCGGCGGGAAAACGCTCTCGGAAGTGTCGGAACTTTCCAGGGGCGATTACGTGGTGCATGAGCGTTTCGGAGTCGGGCGCTACTCGGGCCTGGAGCACATCCACGCGGGCGGCGTGGAAGCCGATTATTTGCGGCTGGAATACAAAGGAGGAGACCGTGTTTTTGTCCCTCTCTTTGAGTTCAAGCAAGTTCAAAAATACATCGGCGCGGAAGGGAAAAAACCGAAGATTTCCTCACTGGACACGGCCACTTGGGAACGCATGAAACAAGACGTGCAAGAATCGGTGGCGGAACTGGCCCGGGAGCTTCTGGCCCGTGCCGCCAAGCGGACGGCCCTTCCGGGGTTTTCCTTCCCGCCGGACTCCCATATGGAAAAGGAGTTCGCCGCCTCTTTCCTTTATGAGCTCACGCCGGATCAAGCCCGCGCTATTGAAGAAGCCAAGAGAGACATGGTC
>JACQPF010000054.1 GCA_016207625.1 Elusimicrobiota bacterium
AACCTACTATATCAATCCGCCGTCCGCGTCCTTCGGGAGGTCGCCCGAATCCGCTTTGAGTCTTGCCGTTTTGCCTAACGGGAATATCATCGCGTCCGGTTACGTGGATGAGCCTTCCTCCTCCGGCGCGAATATCTGGCTGGGGAAATTCGACCCCTATTTCAACGTCATCAGTTCCGCCGCGTTCAACGGCCCCGACAACGGCAACGACTACGGGAAAAGTTTTTACGTTGACGGGAGCGAGAACATCTATCTCGCCGGCGAAATTCGAAACACGGGGGGGAACCAGGCGGGCCGGATTTCGAAACATCCGCCGCTTGTGGCCACGCCCCCTCCGGACGGCAATGTTTTGGGGACATCCTCCGTCACATGGTCGTGGACCAACGTGCCGATGGCGACGGGATATCAACTGCTCACCGGACTCTATCAGATCGTTTCCGGGTTGCTGCCGGCGGGCACGGTTTCCTACACGGAAACCGGTCTGACTCCAAACACGTTGTATCGCCGCCGCATCAGGGCCGTGGAAGGCTATCAAGAGCTGTTTTCCGGACCCGGCGACGCCTACACCCGCGCCGCGGTTCCCTTGAACGCGGGCGTCACCTCTGTTTCGGGGGGGGCGGCCACGTTCTTCTGGTCCGCCAACGGCAACCCCGACGGGACCATCTACCGGGCCGAACGTTCGGAAAACGGCTTGAGCTATTCGGAATTTTACACGGGCACGTCGACCTCCGCCGTTGCGAACGGCCTCACCGGCGGGATCACGTATTATTTCCGCGTCCGCGCGGAGAACACCGAAGGCTATTTCACATCCTACAGCAATGTGGCCGATACGGCCCACCCGCAATCTCCGCCGGAACCGCCGCCTCCCGAGCCGGGTGTTCCCACGGTCGTTACGGTCTCCGGGCGGCAGTTGTTGGTGGCGGGGTCCCCGTTCACGGTGAAAGGGCTGGCCTATTCGCCGATCCCTGCCGGACAGAACATCACATACGATTGGTCGGCGGACGCCGACACGTTGAACGCCGATATGCCGATCTTGAAAGCCATGGGGGCCAATACCGTCCGGCTCTACAAGGCACCCACCCAACGGTCCGCCATGGACCTCTTTAACAGCAACGGTCTTTACGTCATCATGGGGATGGACATCTCTCCCAACGTGGATTTGTCCGATCCGGGCAACCGGACGGACATCATAAATGAATTCATTAGCATGGTCCGGAGATGGAAAAACCATCCCGCGGTCATGATGTGGTGTTTCGGCAACGAAGTCAATGCCCATGCCAACGGCCTGAATAACCCCGCTTGGTACAGCCTCCTCCAAGAGGCTGCCACCGCCGCCCACGCCGAGGATACGAACCACCCCGTTACGACGGCGAACGCCGACGTGGCTTCCATCGGGAACGCGGCCCTGGGAGCCAACGACGCGAGCCTGACGGCTCTTGATCTGTGGGGTGCGAACCTCTACAAGGGCGGCGGCACGTATTTTAACGACGCGTTCACCTCCTTCGCCTCTTCCAGCACGAAACCGCTCCTCATACTGGAATTCGGGAGTGACGCGTTCAATTCATCCAGCGGCAATAAGGAAGACCAAACCAGCCAGGCCAGCATCATTAACAACCAATGGGGCTTAGCCGCTTCTCCGGGAAGCATCATCAACAACCTCAGCGCGACGAACCCGAGCAAAGTGTGCGTCGGCGGCGTGGTGTTCGAATACAGCGACGAATGGTGGAAATTTTCGGCCGGTGACCAGGGGACGCATGACACGCAATACTCATGGACCAACAGCTCCTATACCGACTCCTACATCAGCGAGGAATGGTGGGGGATCGTCGCCTTGACCCCCGGATCAAACGTGAGGAACCTGCGCACCGCGTTTTCGACACTGCGAACCCTCTGGGGAGGCACGGCGCCGATCCCGGCCGAAGCGGACATCCTGACCCTCTATTCGGACAAAGGGTTGAACGCCACGAACATATTCACCTGGTCCGGCGGCGGAACGGGCCAATTTGACGGTCTGACGACGGAGGTCACCCCTCCCGAAGGCCGGCAGAGTTTCAAGACGACCATGACCGGGGGATCGGCCGGTTATGCCGGCTGGGGTGTGGTTTACGATTCCAGCCACAATTTGAACGCTTACAAGGGCGGAGCCCTTCGATTTTGGATCAAGACGACGACGCGAGACGTCAAGATCGAAATTGAGAATTGGTCGGGGGTGAACATCATCAGTTCCTACGTCTACACGCTCCCGGGCTGGAGCGACACCTACTTAAACCAATGGGTTTTGATGGATTTGGACATCCTAACAAGCTACAACATGTCCGCCATCAAACTGCCCTTCAAAGCCACGATGACCGGCATCAACGGAGATCATTCGTTTTTCATCGATCAAGTGCGCTACGTGAAGTCGAAAACAACGCCCTATCTGAACGTAAGGATGAAAAACCGGTCCGACAACACCGAGGCGACCTCTCTGACCTGGATAGCTCCGACGCTTCCCTCCCGTTGGGGCACTGCGGATCAGTATCTTGAGATTGACTTGGAACCCGGGAACAGGACGAATTGGGGCCTACAGATCTACACCAACAACCGGAGCGCCACCGCCAACCCGCGCTACACTGGTCCGGCAGGGTCGAACCCCTGTGGGCTGATCGATACAACGACGTCAACGTGGCGGCTCCCCTTAGCCTGGCGGGCGATTGAAAAAACCACGACGACCATTACCGTTGTCACGGACGACGCCGGCGGCCTCTTCTCCCAAGAACTCGGAGGTGTCTCCGGCGGCTACCGTTGCTTCCAGTGGATGAAGGACCTGTCCACCCCGGACATCCCGACGATGAACACGACCGCATTCGTTCCAGGCGAAGACGGAGTGACGGTTTGGAACAATGAAGGGATGCATTTCGCCGAAGGAGACCGCATTGGGAACTATTGGGGGAGTTCCTGGGCCCCGATCGCCTCTCCGCTCTACATCTATCTGGCCGCCGACTTCCTCTCTGCCCACACGCCCCGCCAATACAATACGAGCACCCTCACTCTCGAGCTCTTTTCGGAGTAGTTCCCGCCGGCGATCCGTCTTTTTGACAGCATCGGCGTGTTTTTGTATTCTTCGTGCATTATGTCTTCAACGAAATCCTTCCTGGCTCTGCTCCTCGCGTGTTTTTTTCCGCTCTACGTTGTCGCCGAGCATGACCCTCGCTTTCCCAGAAACGCCTCGAAAAATTCGCCTATGTCGCCCCCTGAGCCCGCCTTTCAGCTCTCCAATCCGGGAACCGAAGCGATCGTAGACTACGATAACTATGGGCATTTCGACAAAAGAGGATTCGCCGGATACCGATATCTCGTCATGAATCCTTCGGGCTTGGCCGCCGCCATGGGGGAGGGCATATACCCGAATTCACAATCCATCCGGAAAAACCCGGAGTTCCAGCGATACCTCCGCGCGGGCCGGTTGGAAGGCAGCCCATGGGACGTCATTTACGATCCGGATATTCGAAAAAGCTTTTTCAAATGGGCGATTTACAACGGGGACCCGGGGATCAAGCTTTTTTATACGGCTTTTCAACTGGAACGGGCAGGGCTTTGGGCCCAGGCCGTGAAAGCCTATCACGCCTGCCTGGTCCATTTCCCAAAATCCCACCAAATGACGAACTGGGGATTCCCATGGTATATCGGTCCGGCGGCCCTGGACCGCCTGCAATTCCTCCTAAAAACGCATTCCGAACTGGGGCTGGCCTTGGAAGGCACGGATCTAGAAATTCAAAACGGGCACAACAAAAACGTCCACGACGACGTCGTTATCTGCGATCCCGGACGCCTCGTCCGTCGTCCGGAAAATTCGGCGCGGCCGGAGGCCCCCTGGGATCTTTCCCGCCTGCGTTCACGGGCCATCTTCCAGAGTTCCAAGACTCGGCTGGTCCAGTATGAGAACGGGCATTGGCGGCTTTTCGTCGATGGTGAAACGTATCCCGTGAGGGCCGTCACCTATCAACCGAACGTCGTGGGCCTGAGCCCTGACGACGGGACGCTGAACCCCACCCTGGATTGGATGACCAGCGACATCGACCGGAACGGCCGGATCGACGGCCCCTACGACGCCTGGGTGGATAGGAACGGCGACAACAAACAGGACTGGGATGAGCGGCCCGTGGGGGACTTCGCTCTGATGAAAGACATGGGCGTCAACACGATCCGGATTTACCATCACGACACGAACCAGGAGCTCCTTACCGACCTGTACCGCAAATACGGCATTCGCGTCCTCATGGGAGACATGCTGGGCGCCTACACCATCGGGTCGGGCGCGGATTGGAGCACGGGGACCGACTACACGAACCCCGAACATCTCCGGCTCATGCGCGAAAGCGTCGAGGAGATGGTTCGCAAATACAAGGACAACCCGGCCGTCTTGATGTGGGTGTTGGGGAACGAGAACATCTACGGCGTCAAGACGAATGCCCCCGACCATCCGGAAAACTTCTACACGTTCGCCAATGAGATGGCGCGGTGGATTAAATCCGTCGATCCGGAACATCCGGTGGTCCTGGCGAACGGGGACCTCTATTACCTGGATCTTTTCTCCCGGCTCGCCCCTGACATCGACGTGTTCGGCTGCAACGCCTACCGCGGCGATCATGGGTTCGGTCAAAGCCTTTGGAAATCCGTGCAGAGGGCGTGCGAGAAACCGGTCTTGATCACTGAGTTCGGATGCCCGGCCTACCTTCGGAATTCCTCTCAGG
>JACQPF010000055.1 GCA_016207625.1 Elusimicrobiota bacterium
AGTTGCCGAGCATCTCGAAAAACGTGAGGTGGCGCGCGGTGTAGCCCACCCGCTCAATGTCTGTCGTGCGCAGGCATTTCTGCGAGGAGACCGCGCGGTTGCCCGGAAGGGTCCTCTGGCCCAGGAAATAGGGTTTGAACTGCACCATGCCGGCCGAGGTGAAAAGAAGGGTCGGGTCCGAGGAAGGGATGAGCGAGTCCGACGGCAGGATCTCATGCTTTCGGTCTCCCCCTTCGAAATATTTTAGGAAACGCTCGCGGATCTCATGGCCTGTCAGCATACGGGGTCCTTTTGCTTAATGATTTTGCCCTCGGCGCGGGCGATCGTCTCGCCGTCCGGGTTGGAGATCTCGGCTTGGGCCAGGATCATTCGCCGCGATGTGTTCGTGAGCCGTCCGCGGATGAGCAGCCGCTCGCCCGTTTTCGCGGGGGCGAGGAAGCGCACGGACATCTCCGCGGTCACGGCGGCGCCGTGCCTCACCCAGGCGAGGCGCGCCATGGCTTCGTCCAAAAGGGCGGAGAGGATGCCTCCATGCACAACGTCCTTCCAGCCCTGGTGTTCCCGCCTCGGGATGAAGAGTCCTTCGGCCTCATCGCCGGTGACCGTCCACCGGACGTTCAATCCGAGCTCGTTCTTCTCGCCGCAGACGTAGCAATAGCCGTCGTCTAAAAGCATCAATGCCGGAAATGCCGGATGGAGGTGAAGAGCATGGCCATGCCGTGCTCGTTGGCGGCGGCAATGCTCTCCTCGTCGCGCACGCTGCCGCCGGGCTGGATGATGGCGGAAACGCCGATTTTGGCGGCCTCGTCCACCGTGTCCCGGAACGGGAAGAACCCGTCGGAGGCCAGGATGAGGGGCTGGGGGTTGAGCGCCAAGCTTTGAAGGTGCTGCATTTTCATCACCGCCACGCGAAGGGCATCCACGCGGGACATTTGCCCGGCGCCGATCCCCGCCGTGAGTCGGCCCCGGGCCAGGACGATGGCGTTGGACTTCACGTGCTTGGCCACCTGCCAGGCGAACGCCAGGGACAGGTGCTCTCCCGCGGAGGGGGAGCGGCGCGTGACCGTTTTGGTCTCGATGGGCCGGGGGAGGTCCTGTTCTTGTATCAGGAAACCGCCGGAGATGCGCCGGATGTCCCACTCATAGGGTAGGGCGAGGAGCGTGGGCTGCTCGAGGAGGCGGAGGTTCGTTTTTTTGCCCAACACCTCGCGGGCGTCCGGGTGGAACCCCGGGGCGATGATGCACTCCAAAAACAGCTTGGACAGCTCCTGGGCCGTTTCGCCGTCGATGGAGCGGTTGAAGCCCACGATGCCGCCGAACGCGGATTGCGAGTCCGCCGCGTAGGCGCGCCGGAAGGCGTCCGCCGTGGACTCGGATTCGCACACGCCGCAGGGGTTGTTGTGCTTGATGATGACGCAGGCGGGGCTGGCGAAACTGGAGACCAGGCGCCAGGCCGCGTCGCAGTCCATGTAATTGTTGAAGGAGATCGTTTTCCCCTGCAGGATCTTCGCTCCGACCACGCCCCAGGGATGCGTGCCCGATTCCGCGTAGAGGGCGGCTTTCTGGTGCGGGTTTTCGCCGTAGCGCAGGTCTTGTTTTTTCCTCAGGCCGAGGGCGATTTCGGCGGGGTAGTCCTGGGCTTGGAGCTTTTGGCGAAAGTAGCC
This sequence comes from Elusimicrobiota bacterium, assembly GCA_016207625.1. Lineage (GTDB taxonomy): Bacteria > Elusimicrobiota > Elusimicrobia > FEN-1173 > FEN-1173 > JACQPF01. The sequence continues at coordinate 1,665 of JACQPF010000055.1, forward strand.
GCCGATGACGGCGTCGTAATGGGCCGTGTGGTTGAACGACTTGGCGGCCAGGCGCATGCGCGTTTCATGGCTCAAGCCCCCCCGGGTGTTCAGTTCCTCCAGGACGAGGGCGTAATCTTCCGGATCGCACACCGGAGCCACATCGGAAAAATTTTTGGCGGCGGCCCGGAGGAGGGCGGACCCCCCGATGTCGATATACTCCAGCATTTCCTCCTCGGGGAGGTTCGCGTCGGCGCTGACGGTTTCGAAGGGGTACAGGTTGACCACCACCAAGTCGATGGGCGGGATGCCGTGTTTTTCCATCTCCCGGGCGTGGGCGGTTTTGTCTCTTTTCCCGAGCAAACCTCCGAAGACCTTGGGGTGCAGGGTTTTCACTCGCCCGTCTAGGATTTCCGGGAAGCCCGTGAGGTCGGAGACTTCCGTGACGGTGATTTCCGCCTGGCGCAGCGCCTTGGCGGTGCCGCCCGTGGAATAGATTTCCACGCCCAGCCGGCTCAGGCCGTTGGCCAACTCGACGATGTGGGCTTTATCGGAGACGGAAAACAAAGCGCGCTTCACTGGAATCACAGCACTCATGATGGGAACTCCTCTTCTTTTTGACTTTTCAGTTTAAGGAAATAGCGTTCTAAAACATCGTGCACGACGTCCGGCGGAAAGCCCTGACGGGACAGATACCCGGCCAAACGGCGATAGAGCGATCTCCGGTCAAGGGCTTTGACGCGTTTCGCGCGGCGCTCCAGGGCGGTCCAGGCGCGTTCCGGCTCGGTTTGACCCGCCTGTGCTTCTTCCGGAGGAGCTTCTTCGGCAAGGACGGTCTCAACCAATTCCTTGGGGATGCCTCGTTTGAAGAGCGTTTGGCGGATGCGGAGTTCCCCTTGGCCCGCGCGCCTTCGGGCCTGGGCCCACTCACGGGCGATGGCCTCGTCATTCAAAAGGCCCAATTCCCGAAGCCTGTTGATGGTTTTCAGAACGACGCCGGCCTCATACCTTTTTTGGGACAGGCGCTTCGCCAACTCCGCCTCGCTCCGTCCCCGGAACTTCAGGAGCGTCAAGGCGCTGTCCATGGCAAGCCGATCGGGTCCTTCGAGTACAGACGCTTTTTTCGCCGGCATGGTCTTTTATCCTAACAAAATTGGAGGAATCCTGCCCTCTCCTCTCCCTCACAGCCCAAGGCGTTTCTTGAATTCGTCTTCATCGATGGTTTCGACATTGAGGGATTGAGCCTTGTTGTATTTCGACCCAGGGTTCGCGCCGACGACCACGAAGGACGTCTTCTTTGAAACGCCGGAGCCGGGGTTGCCGCCCGCCTCGCGGATCTTGTCCTCGGCTTCCGACCTTGTGAGAGAGGCCAGTTCCCCCGTGACGACGACTGTTTTGCCGGCCAGGGGCTGTTTCCCCTTCCGAGCCGTTTCCATTTTTGGGTCCATCCCCAACTTCTGAAATTTCTCAAGGATCTTTTGCACCGGGGGCTGGCGAAAAAACATGACGACCGATTGCGCCATCACGGGACCGACCTCGCGAAGGGTGACGAGCTCCTCTTCCGTGGCGGCCGACAGCCGCGCGATGGAGCCGAAGTGTTGGGCGAGGAGGTGCGCCCCTTTCTGGCCGACGTCGCGGATCCCGAGGGCGTAAATGAACCGGTCGAGTGGGCGGCTTTTGGAAGCCGCGATCCCCTTCAACAGGTTCTCGGCCTTCCGGGTTTTGAACCCTTCCAGACGGAGAAGGTCCTCCTTTGAGAGAGTGTAGGTGTCGGCGATGTCCGTAACGAGCTTTTTCGACAAGAGGCCTTGGGCGACGGCTTCGCCGAGGCCTTCAATGTCCATGGCGTCGCGGCCGGCGAAATGGATGAGGCTCTTTTCCAATTGCGGCGGGCATCCGGCGCTGTTCAGGCAGCGGTACACCACGTCTTCTTCCTTGAACTTACCGATCTTTCCGCCGCAGGCGGGGCACTTGTCCGGGATCGCCACCGGCTTTTCTTCGCCCGTGCGTTTGTTGAGGATGACTTTGATCACCTTGGGGATGACTTCGCCGGCCCTTTGGACGAGGACGGTGTCTCCAAGGCGGACGTCCAGGCGCTTGATCTCATCGAAGTTGTGCAGGGAGGCGTTGGAGATTTTCACTCCCCCGCATTCCACGGGCTTCAAATTGGCCACGGGAGTGATGGCTCCGGTGCGGCCCACGGACATCTCCACATGCCGCAATTCCGTGGTGGCCTGGGCCGCAGGAAATTTATAAGCCACGGCCCAGCGGGGCGATTTGAAAGTGAACCCCAGCTTTTTTTGCTGCGGAATATTGTTCACCTTGACCACGGCTCCGTCGGCTTCGAAGGGCAGGTCGTCCCTGCGCTTCTGCAGGTCCAGGCAGCGGGCGGTGATCTCATCGACGGTTTTACAGAGGGAGAGATGGGGGTCCAGGGGCAAACCGAAGCGGCGGCAGTCGTTGAGGAAGTCAAAATGGGACGTGTAGTCCCGGCCTTCAACCCATCCGTAGGAATGAACGAAAAACTTCAATGGGCGCCGCGAGGTGACGCGGGGGTCTTTCTGCCGGAGGCTGCCGGCCGCGAAGTTGCGCGGGTTGGCGAAGAGAGCCTCGCCTTCTTTTTCGGAGGAGGCGCGGTTGAATTTTTTAAAATCCGCTTTCGTGGCGTAGACTTCGCCGCGCACTTCGAGGACGTTCGGCACGCCTTTGCCGTGCAATCGCAAGGGGATGGGCCGGATGGTGCGGGCGTTGAGGGTGATGTCTTCGCCGGTCTCTCCGTCTCCCCGGGTGGCCGCCCTTTTCAACAGGCCGTCCTCATAGACCAGGGCCAGACCCACGCCGTCGATCTTCAGCTCCACGACGAACTCAGGGCTCTCGTCCGGACCCAAGCCTCTCAGGACGCGGTCGTGCCATGCCTTCAACTCCTCCACGGAGTAGGTGTTGTCCAGGGACAACATGGGCACGGCGTGGCGGACCTGGGGGAACCCCTCCACCGGTTTCTCCCCCACGCGCTGGGTGGGAGAATCCGGCGTGATGAGCTCCGGGTGGCCGGCCTCCAGGTCTTGAAGGCGTTTCATGAGCCGGTCGTACTCGGCGTCGGAGATCTCCGGCTGGGCTTCGACGTAATAGAGGCGGTTGTGCCGGTGGAGCTCCCGCCTGAGCCGCTCCATTTCGTGTTTGATGGATTCGGGCGTTTTCGTCATGGGGGTGACACCGGTTATGCGGGCGGCCGTTCCAGCTTGATTTTATCGAGGATCCCGTTGACGAATTTGCCGGAGTCCTGCGTGGAATAGGTTTTGGCGATCTCGACGGCTTCGTCGATCACCACGGACACGGGCGTTTCCTTGTGGTGAAGAAGTTCGAAAGCGGCCATGCGGAGGATGTTGCGGTCGATGGCGGCCATGCGGGAGATCTCCCAGTTTTCCGCGTACTTGGTGATGAGGACGTCCAGTTCCTTACGATGGGAGAGCGCGCCGGACGCCAGATCGTCCGCAAAGGTTCTCGCGCGCGCGGGGAGCTGGTTCTCCACCCAGAAGGAGCCGGCGGCTTGTTCGGGAGACAAACCCCCGATGTCCACCAGATACAGAATTTGCAAAGCCGCTTCACGCGCCTGTCGACGAACACCCATAACGAGAAGTCCTTTGGAATCAATAACGCATTGTTTTAAAAAGTTGGGCCATTTCGAGGGCCGCCAGGGCGGCTTCACGGCCCTTGTTGAGGGGCCCTTTTCCGGCCCGGGCCCGCGCTTGCTTAATGTTGAGCGGTGTCAAGACTCCGAAGATGACGGGCACGTCGGCGGCCAGGGCCGCCTGGCCCAGGCCTCGGGACACTTCCTGGGCGATGTACCGGTCATGGGGCGTGTCCCCCCGGATGATGCACCCGAGAGCGATGACCGCGTGGTGTTTCCCCTTCCGGGCGATTTTCTGCGCCACCAGAGGGAGCTCGAACGCGCCGGGCACGGGCACGACTTTGATGTCGTCCCTGGGAACGCCGTGGTCTTGAAGCGTCCTCAGGCAGCTTTCCAGCAGCGCGCCCGTGATCTCGATATTGAACCGCGAAACGAGGACGGCGAACCGGAACCCGGCGCCTTCCAGGGACGCGCGGGGTATGCTGTCTTCATATCGGCCTGCGGCATCACGAAGTTTCATTTCTTTATCGACAACAAATGTCCCAGTTTTTTCCGCTTGGTCTGCAAGTAAACATGGTTGTGGGGATTGGACGGTACTTCAAGGGGTATCCGCTTGACCACTTTCAAGCCGTATCCCTCTATCCCCACGATTTTCTTCGGGTTGTTCGTTAAGAGACAGACGTTGGAAAGCCCCAGGTCCGACAAGATTTGAGCGCCGATGCCGTATTCCCGCAAGTCCGGAGCGAAGCCGAGCTTGATGTTGGCTTGGACCGTGTCCAGCCCGTTTTCCTGAAGGGTGTAGGCGTGGAGCTTATTGACCAGGCCGATTCCCCGGCCTTCTTGGTGCATGTAGAGGACGACGCCGCTGCCCGCTTTGTTCACGGCATGGAGGGCGGCCTCCAACTGCTCGCCGCAGTCGCAGCGGAGGGAGTGAAGGACGTCCCCCGTGAAGCAGGAGGAGTGCACCCGCACGAGGACGTTGTTCTTGCCGAGCACATCGCCTTTGACCATGGCCACATGGTGTTCGCCGGTGGGGATGTCCTCGTAAAGGCAGATTCGAAACTGGCCGTACCGGGTCGGAAGGCTGGCGCTGACCACCCGCCGCACCAGCTTTTCGTGACGGCGGCGGTGGGCGATCAAGTCTTGTATTGTGGCAATCTTTAAATTATAGCGTTTTGCGAAGCGCACGAGGGCGGGCAGGCGGGCCATCTTGCCGTCTTCGTTCATGATTTCGCATATGACGGCGGCGGGATAGAGGCCCGCCAACTGCGCCATGTCCACGGCGGCTTCCGTGTGGCCGCTTCGGACGAGGACGCCCCCTTCTTTGTATCGAAGCGGGAAGATGTGGCCGGGCTTCGTGAGGTGCTCCGGCTGGGTGCGGGGGTCGATCAACGCTTGGACCGTGCGGGAGCGGTCGTGGGCGGAAATGCCCGTCGTCACGTTTTTGACGGCATCGACGGAGACGGTGAAAGCAGCCTCCCGCTGGGAGCCTTGCTCCACCATGGGGTTCAGCTTGAGCCGGTCAAGCCTTTCCCCCAGCATGGGGACGCAAACGAGCCCACGGCCGAACTTCACCATGAAATTGATGGCGGCGGGTGTGGCGTGCTCGGCGGCGACGACGATGTCCCCTTCGTTCTCGCGGTCGGGGTCATCGACCACGATGATGGGGCGCCCGCGGCGGATGTCCTTCAGAGCGTCGGGTATGGAAACGAATTTTATTTCTGGGGATCCCATGCGATCGTCTTTTTGACGAAGAGGTCGTCCGTGGATTCTCTTTCGGTCCATCCGCGGAGGAGTTTTTCGACGTGTTTTGAAAGGACGTCGACTTCCAAATTGACCGGTTCGCCTATTTTTTTTGTTCCCAGGGTGGTCTGCTCTTCGGTGTAAGGGATGATGGCCGCCGTGAAGGAACCTTCTCTCAAATCCACAACGGTGAGGCTGATGCCGTCCACGGCGACGGACCCTTTGGAAACCATGTATCGATTGAGCCCCGAAGGTATGGAAAACTCATAAACGACGGAGGATTCTGCGGGCGCCTTGGAGATGAGCCTGCCTTTTCCGTCCACATGGCCGAGCACGAAATGGCCGCCGAGTGTGTCGCCGATGCGGAGCGCGGATTCCAGGTTCACCCTCATGCCGGGTGCAAGTTCCCCCAGTGTGCTGCGCCGCAGAGTTTCCTCGGAAAGATCAAAATCCATGAGGCGTTTTTTGCCCCGTCCGGACAAAGCGACGACGGTCAGGCAGACCCCGTTCACGCCGATGGAAGAGCCCAGTTTAACGCCTGGAATGGATGCTGAAATTTGCAGGCGGTTGGCCTGCAGACTCTTCACTTCTCCCCAATGATCAATGATCCCTGTGAACACGAACCCCTACTCCTTAAAGAAATACCCGTGGACAAGAACATCCTGACCCACAAGAGACACGTCAAATTGTTTTAAGCGCGGCCCCAGGTCCGGACGGGTCCATCCAGATCCTC
>JACQPF010000056.1 GCA_016207625.1 Elusimicrobiota bacterium
AGGAGGCGATCAACCTGGCCTTGGCCTCCGGTGTGGGGCTGGGGATCACGTCGGTGGAGCTGATCCGTGGGACGCCCTCGGACCCGGGCATCATCAATACGGAGGGTCTGGTGACCTGGACGAAGGACGGGCGGATCTTGATCCACGAGGACGTGATCCAGCAGTGGTTGATGGAAGGCCAGGACATCGTTCAAGCCCTTTACAAGACGATCCTGCACGAGAACTACGAGTTCAACGGCTACACGGCGGCGATCCAGGCGGGGGAGCCGGCGAGCTGGGACCTTTTGAAGCGGCTGCACAATGAGGCGGTGGAGCTGGGGTACACGGTGCCCGGTGCGGAGGCGAACTGGGGGGCGACAGGGGCGATCGGCGCTTCCTCCGAATTCGGCAGCACGGATTTCACGAACCTGATCAGCCAGCTGGGCTCGCCGCTCTTCACGCAGTTGATGCAGAGCGTGTCGGGGACGGGCCAGCCGGCGGCGCCGGCGAACTCGGAGAACCTGAGCATCAACCTGGGGGGGACGACGGTGAACGAATTGTCGCTTCTGGGCCTGGACCCCTGGGGAAGCCAGGTGAACACGGGGTTCACGCCGCCGGGGACGTTGCGGACGCCGCCGGGGACCGATTTTCCGGAGTTCCAGATGTACGACTTCACGGACGCCAACGGCGTGGTGCATACCTGGATCGTGTATCGGGAGAACACGGCGGAGGAGGGCCAGCCGGAGACCTGGCAGACGACGACGTTCGTGCACATCGCCAAAGACGCCTCGGGGGAGATGATCTATCGCACCACCTACAACCTGGGTAGCCAGGACAACCCGGACACATCAATCACGATCGAGGTGAAAGGCGGGCCGCATTGCCCGATATCGAGCGACCCGACGTTCTACGCGAAGCTGACGGTCTACACGCATTACGAGACGGAAGACGCCGACAACAACCCGGACACGCCGCCGACGCCGGTGATGTACGACCACGACGACAACCCCGGCACGCCGGACATCCAACTGGTGAGCTACGGCAAGACGATGATGGCGAAAGTGGGGAACGGAGCGGACCGGCTGGTGTCGCAGCAATCCTGGTATGACGGCTGGCGTGTGCAGTCGAACAACGACGGGAACAAAGTGTATAACCACGTCACCACGCTCAGCAGCATGGATCGTGTCGGGAACCAGCAGGTAACGAAGAATTCCATCACCACCAATCTTTCCCAAGACCCGCCCCGGGTGACCTACGCCTCCCTCATCAAAATATTCGACCCGCAGAACCCCACGGACCCCTCGAAGGGGACGCTGTTCGGTGTGGTGTCCGGCGAGATCAACATGTCCAACGACCCGGACCATCCGGACTACGTGAACAACTCCCTGCGGATCATCGACAACGAGGGGCGGTTCGACTACCATTTCGAAGGCGGCGCGTGGGTGTGGGCGGGGGAAGGGAACGATCCCGGACGTTACAATGTGAACGGCGATAAGAACATTTTTTCGATCGTGGCCGGCGCCGGCATCGACAACAACGGGGACGGTGATTCAGACGATCCCGGGGTGGACGCCAACGGGGATGGGGACTACGCGGACCCTGGAGACACCCCGCCGGACGTGCCTCCGGCCACAGGCACCAGCCTCGACGTGAGCCGGACGGACGGCTTCAGTGTGACGGGCACGAGCGTGGCCGGGCCGATCAATTGGGGTGACTTCTTCGGTTCCTCTTCCCTGTTCGGGTCGTTGAACATGGGGAATTTGCTGAACGCGGCGGCCTCGGCCCTGCGGGCCCAGGGACAGGACTTAGGCCGGGAGCTCCGGCAGGCCATGGGGCTGGGTGGGGGGGCGGCCTCCGCTTCGCCCGCAACGCGGCCGACGATAGCACCCCCTTCGGTTGAAAAACCCGCGACCGTCGCGGTGCCTGTGGAGAAAGCTCCCGTGGAGAGGATCCCGGAGTCCAACATCAAGCTGACCGGCGGGTCGGCCGAAAAGCCTCAAACGGGCGCCTCCTTTTCCGGGAAATCGCAAACGGTGGAGGAGGCGTTCGCGAGCCGCGTGACGAACCCGGCGGCGGTGGGTCTGACGAACGAAGCGCTTTTGGAAATCCTGGGCGTGGACGGCACGGTGACGACGGTAGAGGCGAGCGGGGAGGGTTCCTACACGTTCTTCGCCGAGGCCCTGGACGGCCTGGACATTTCGGGGACGCTGAAGCCGGAAATCAAAGAGAAGCTTTTGCGGTCTCTGTCCATTACGGTGGACGGCCGGTATCCGGAGACCGGCGCGATATCGCACAGCGAGATGAACGTGGTGTATGAATACGACGACAAGGGACGGCTGCTCTCGGCGCGGGGCTGGGGGACGACGGTGAGCGTGGACGAGTTCGGGAACACGACGACGAGCCGCGTGACGCAGGTGTTCGTGGTGATCAACGGGCAGGCGAAGCTGAAGGAGGCGGTGACGGAGTCGCACACGGTGAATGTGGACGGTTCGGAGTCCTGGTCGGACGGGACGAACGGGTCGGAGGCGATGCGGGTGGAATATTTCTACAACCTGGAGACGGGCAACCTCCTGGAAGGCGCAGAGGCGGCGGCGAAGGGGACGGTGCTGACCATGAGCCAGGACGCTTTCGGA
>JACQPF010000060.1 GCA_016207625.1 Elusimicrobiota bacterium
CTATTTATGGATCTCACCAATTGATTACAGAAATCTTTGGCGACGATTTCATCTTCGTTCTTTGTTGTTGAAGTTATCGAACGGGCAGGGTCTTTGACGTCAAGCGCAGGGAAATTTCCCTTAAGTCTATTTTCATCCTTTAATTTCGTTAATCCCATCCGTCCTTTACGCCCCCCCGCAAGCAGCCCAACGACGAGGAACCCCGCCGCCATGCCCCCGAGCTCCAATATGGATTGATCTATCTTGGTGGTCTGAGAGATCAATGCCGCGACAACTGCCACGCCACCCACCAAAAAGAAGGGGATGGCCATCCCTTCATCGTTTCTTTCCCACCATCCTTTTTTGCTTCTGAAATGCTTAGTTATGGGGGATTCTCCTGGGTTCCCCTGGCTGAGATTTGGGGGCGTGGGCCGGCGGTCCCCAAGTCTCTCATTCATTAGCCAGTATGAAATCTGGTTCATAACCCAATAGGGGAAAAGCATGGAACCAGCAATAATTACAAAGGCGATGCAAGCCTCCCCGATATCTGTCGGCATGCCATAGAGACGATGGAGGACCAACCCAGCCGCGACACCAAATGCCAACGCGACACTAAAATTAAGAAGTCCGCTCCCAGGATCCTGACCATCTTTATTTTTGCCATTTCCCTTATTGATTTCGAACAAGAAAACAGCAATAAGCGTGAGCACGCCAGCAAACCCTCCGCTTATAACAAAATTCATTAAATTTATTGGCGGAGTAAGCATGGACATGGCAAGGAAACCGAATGCAAACAATCCCGCATAAAAAGGTATACCATGGCCGACTTCCCCGATGTTCTTCTTTCCACCTTTAGAACCCACCCCCTTAGGAATGATGCTGACCACATATCTCTCTGTGCCCAGTTCCACAGTGACTCGCACCTCATTGGCGACTACGAGTGGGGCGCTTAAATTCGGCGGATAGACAATAATCTTCCCAGCCGGGACATCCACTCCCTTGTCGTTCCTAATGGAAAAATCAAATGTATGTGGCCCCCCGGTAGGCCCGTTTCGGTCCGTCAGAACGGCTCCACCGGCAAAGGGTTGCTCTCCAAGATCGGCGCCCGGCTGGAGTTGAATCAGATTGGACAGGCTCCCGGGTTGCCCCAAATAGGTCGCTATCGTATCGAATGTGGCATGCACGACAATGGGCTTTTGCATGGGAGCTATTGTTAGCGGAGTGCTCACGTCGGGAAGAGACGGCACCGCCACCGTCAGGCGTTCGCCGGCGAAGATTTTTTCCAAGGGAGTTTTCTGGTCGCGGAAGGCGTCCAGGTATTCGGTGCCTGTGCCCTCGAGGTCGGCCCGCAGTTGGGGTTCCAGCACGGCGAAGGCCACGTCCTTTGCCTTCAGGATTTCGGTGATTCCTTCCGTGTGGAACCCCCCCGCAACGAGGACGGCCAAAGGATACGCTTCGGTTGACCCGCGCATCTTGGCCACGAGGTTTTCCGTCAAAGGGGTATTGCGCGCCACCACCACGTCGTCGAAACGCTCAAAAGGCGCAAGCATCGCCGCCAAGGACAGAGCGGTCCCGTTACCGGCGGCGGGCTTGTTCGCCTGTTTCTCCAATTGCTCCAGGCGCGCCGGGAGGTTGTGAATGGCGTCCCGCCGGTCATGGAACAGACTCCGTTCCTCGGGGGTGATGCCGAAGTCGAGCAGGGTTCCCATCATCCGCAAATCGCCGTTGAGTTGCACCAAGCCCGCTTCCAGCGGGGTTTTGACGAGGGCGTTCAGGCGGGCCTTCTCAAAGGCGTCCAGTTCAGTGAAGAGGCCGTTGCCTTGAATGGACTCCGTCAGCATCACGTAGCGGATGTAGCGCTCCATCTCGGGCCGGCTCTTCAGCGACACGCCGTTGGCTTTGCACACGTCGGCCAAATAGGCGTAGAACTGGCCGTAGGTCGCCCGCTTCGTTTTGTAGGCCTTGCTCATGGCGGCCAATTGCTTCAGGGTTTCCTTGGGGAGCCTCTGAGTCAGCTCCTTGGTCAGCCCTTTTCGTTCGCTTTCAAGAACGTCTTGGTTGATGGACTTCTCCAGGCCGTAGGCCTCCATGAAGCGGCTCAGCATGGGGAACGCGCTGGAGGAAACGGCCTTCCGCCCCTGGGCGGCCGCCAAATAGTCCATATATTCGGGGAGGCCCAACTTTTCAGAATGGAAATCCTGCATTTTGCCGTTCAACTCGCGAATCGCGGGATTGAAAACCGCCTCTTCCAGTTTTCTCGCCCGGGCGTTCAAATCGGTGTGCAGGGCCTTGGCTTGCTTTTCAAGCTTGGAGGCCTCTTTAAAAGCGTTCACGTTCTCAATATAAGGTTGGGCATCTTCCACGCCCCAGAAAACCGGCGCGTTCTTGGACGCAATGCCCACGTACTCCGGCCCCGTGAGCCAGCCTTCGTTCATCAGGCTCTTCGCCACGGCGGCCCGCACGTTGTCATCCTTCAGGCCGCGGTAGGACGAGAAGTCAAATGCTCCGCGCGAACCTTCAATGCCGACCAGAAGCGGAGTCCCAGCGTTGGAAAGGCTTTCTATAATGGAGGCAATGCTGTTCTGCGCCTCCACGTTGCCGTGGGCGTCCTGCACCAGGAACACCATGCCCTGGGACGGTTTCCACCCCTGGGGCACGTTCAAGGCCTGAATGTTCATCACGTCATGCGGAAGGGATTCCAGCCAGTCCTTCAGAGGTTCTTGAAGGGGAAGGATCAGCTCATTCACGGACGGAGGCAAGGCGAGGTTGGGCAAGGAGCGAATGACCACGCTGGAATTCCCGCTCAACGATTGCTGAAGGAGCTGCGGCTCCGCCAGCGGCACTTGCGCCAGGAGGGTCGGGGATTCGGTCATGGCGGAGGACTCGCCAAGCTCAGCGTCGTTTTGCTTCAGCGCCTGGGCGGACTTCTGCCTGTCGGCCCAGAAGCCGGCTTCCAAGTGCGGCACGCCGATCAACTGCGTGTAAAAGAAAACCACCGCCATGAACGCGGCGATGACGCTCGTCCGCGCGCGGTAAATTTGAAGAGCTTTCCGTCTGAGAATGTGAGTTAGAAAATTCATGCTGTCCTCCGCAGATTTGTCTTGTCCTACACCAAAAGTATACCGAAGCCCCATTAAATGCGTGTTACAAACGCCTTAAAAAAGCCTTACAACTCACTTGGACATTCCCCGGCGCTTTCGAGCCTTGTTCAGCTCCCTGAAGCAGGCGAGAAGCCCGGGGCGTTTGGCATGGGTCAACGTCAACAGGACGACTCTCATCGTATAGTCGTCCACGTATTCGACGTCCATGTCGAACCCCAATCTCGCCGCCGCTCGTCTCAAGGTGGCGCGCTGAACCCATTGGCGCGGAACGAGGAAACAGGCTTTCCCGCGTTCGTCCAAGATCTCTCTCACCAGGCGCAGGGAATCAATGAACAACGTGATCCCGTCTTCGCCATTCAGCATCTGCCGCATGGTGGGGTTAAAGCCGTAGGGAGGATCGCCGAAAACGGACAAGACGGTCCTTTGCCCCAAGGCTTGCCGTATGGAATCCGCGGTCTCCGCGACACGACGCACATCCCCGGGAATGAAGATGGTTTCTCCTGGGACAGGCCGCACCTCTTCGGGAAGGGAAAGGGCCTCCCGTCTCCAACTCTCCTGGTTTTGGTCCAACGCGTAATGCGACTCCGCCCTCAAGTCCATGCCGACGTGCCGGGAACGGTGGCCCACCAGGAGGGCCGCCGCCGAGGTCAAGTTGCCTGTTCCGCTAAAGGGCTCAAAGGTCGCCTCTCCCCTGGGCAAATTCATCCGACGCAGGATCTTCAGCACGCCATCCGCGGAAGGCATGTGGTTGTAGGATTCCATGTCCAGCCGCGGGCCGTTCGCGCTCCGCGCGAATCTCTTAACGTTTCGGTATATTTCGCCGAAAGAAGGAATTAATTTGAATTCCCCCCCGTTCTCATCAAAAGACAAAAAGAACGCGACGGAGGTATCGTAAATAAGATCTTGAGTGACATGACTATTATCCACATAGGCGATCAAAGAACTGGAGGCGGGCAACCCGTCGCCGGCGAAGAACAGGTCGTAGCGGCCAAGCCGCTCTTCGTCATCGTCCCGCTCCTCCGTCAATGGGTGCTCTCCCGTATTCACTCGTATTGTCGAGAAGGGCGCGGCGCGGTCTTCCTTATTGTCTTCGGAACGGAAATCCACTCGAAGATCCGGATACCGCTCCGTGATCAGGGCCTTCATGACGTCAAGCTGGGCACGGACCACCGCAGGGTCCGTTGCGTTTGAACATTTAAAGACAAGAGCGGCGCTTCCGTCCTCCGCCGACAACACCGCGCCTTTAAATCCTTTCATCAGTTCCTCAAGGGCCTGCATGAAATCCTCTGGGAAAGGGGTCCCGTCCGCGACACAGGTGGCATAGGCGTATGACCGTTGCACCGCGCGCAGCCGACGGCGGATCAAGCGCACGATGTTGCCGTTGGTGTCGGCGTCGTAACCGGAACGGAACCGGAACTGGATCCGCCCGCCGTCCCAATCCACCCAACCCAAACCTCCATGATGCTCAAGAACGTCCTGAACTTCCGTCAAGGCCACGCGCAGGAGGCCGGCCGTCTCTCCCCTGGTCAACGAAGCGTTGATCGAAATGTCGCCGCTCACCGACGCCCCAGTCCCATCGAGCGGAGGAGCCCCGTCAAAGGTCAGCATTCCGAGACCTTGCCCTTCCAGGAATTCACGCAGCGCCATAAGGTCCGCCCGCGAGGGAGGCCCGCGGATGGGATGTGCTTTCGCATACGCTTGCAAGGCGCTGTTGAGGCGTTCTCGATGCCCGGCGTTCCCGTCCCCCTCCGACGCCTCCGGAAAGACGCGGGGAGGAAGACCCGACGGTGGCTCAGAGCCGAACGACGATTTCCCTTCAGCCCCGCCTCGGAACTCCCTGATCAAAGCTCCCGCCAAATGGGGGTTCCCGATGTAGGGTGCGAAAATGGAGAGGAAGGTGCCGAAAACGAACATCCAAGAGACTTGCTCAGGCTTATCAAGGACGAAGAGGGCGATGACTTGAACCCCGGCCATCAAAACCCGGAACACGGTCTCCTGATGCTCCTTTTTCATTTGGGCCATCCATTCTCGAAAAGTGACGGCCGATTGATTCCCCACGGCGGTGGCGCCGAAGTTCGGCCGGTGGCCGGCGATCAAGGAGACGAGGCTCAGCAGAATCCGGAAACTGTACGCGTTGAGAAGAAAACCAAAAACGGCGGTGGCCTTTTGCACCTCCCAATAAGAGGGCAATTGAACGCCGCCGTCGGCCTCTTTGGCGCTTTTCCGGACAAGCCAGTAGAAGATGATGGGGATGCCGCTGGTGGCGAAGAAAAGCGTTCCTCCCAAGACGCCCTGGAGAACCATCGAGGACGGCGATAAAACGCCGAGGAACGTCGTAAGGATGGAAGCCGAAAGCAAGAGATACCGGATGTAGCCCAGCAGAGACACAATCTTTTGTGGCCCTGTCAAACTGGAGGATCCCATGATCTGCCGGATCGGGTGGGCGAAAATCCCCTTTGACAGCCACGTCCCCGCCGGGTTCAGAAGCACTTGCATGTCTCCGTAGGCGTACCGGGCGACCCGGCGGATGTCCTCCGTGATGGTGGTGGGGACTTCATCCCTGAAATCCATTCCCGGGAAAGCGATGTAGCGCCCATGATAACCCCGGGCCCTGGCGCGCATGGAGAAATCAAGGTCTTCCGTGACGGCTTCTTCATTCCAAAAGCCCATTTCCTCCAAGACAGAGAGCCTGATGAAGGCCGCATGTCCGTGCAGCGGGACCTCGCCTCCCGCCAGGACTTCCGCGGGGATCATCAGAATTTAACTCTAACGTGTGATCAAACCGCCGATGCCGGCGAACCAGGTCTAGGATTCGTTGGTCGGCTGAATCAGGTGCTGGGTATAGGCCAGATGAGGATCAACGTTGAA
>JACQPF010000061.1 GCA_016207625.1 Elusimicrobiota bacterium
CTTTTTGATCGTGGAAGGAATCGGGGGGGCCATGGTGCCGCTCGCGGAGAATTTCACGGTGGCGGATATGATGGCGCGGTTCGGCTTGCCGGTCTGGGTGGTGGCGCGTCCCGGTCTCGGGACTCTGAACCATACGCTGCTCACCTTGGACGTCTTGAAGCGCCGGGGTTTAAAAGTGGAACGGATCGTGATCAGCGGTTTTCGCGGCCGAGATCTCGCGGAGAGGACGAACCCGGTAATCCTGAGGGAATGGACTTCATTGCCCGTCACCCTCCTGCCCCGGATCCGGGACAAGGCTCATCGAGAGAGGTTCATCCGTCGGTGGACGAAGGAGCTGAGCGCGATCTCTTAGGGCCTCATGCGGATATACGCATAAGAGCCCCGCCGGGGGAAGGGAATCCCCGGCGGGGCTCTTTATCTAATATGTCCGAACGCGCTACTTCACGACCGCGACGGTTTGGTTGTGGCGGACGCCGGCGGTGTCGGTGATCTTCACGACGTAGACGCCGGATTCAACGACCTTCCCGTGCCGGTCGCGGCCGTTCCAAACGAGAGCGGAGGACCCGTCGCCGGCCGCCTTGTAGACTTCGTTACCGGCTTCGTCAAGGATCTCGATCTTCTGGGCCTGCAGGCCGAAGGTCATGACGCTTTGCGCGCCGTTGGCCAGGGCCGGCGTGAGGAACCTCTGCTGGCTTTTCACGTTTTCCGCGCTGACCTCGAAAGCGGCGTCTGAGGCGGGGAACAGGGCGAAGAGGGACATTTGGGAGGTCCGCACCGTGACGGTGCGCTGGGTTTTGTCCACCAAGCCGCCCGCCAGCCGCCAGCGCATCTTGTCGTGGAAGAAGACCCGCAGCCGGGAAGCGTCGATGTTCGTGCCGTCCACGATCCCGTTGTCGTCCGCATCGCGGTAGGTCAGAACCAGCGTGACCGGTTTCCGGAAGACGAGGAGCGACGTGCCGTCCGTCGAAACGCTGTAAACGGCGACCGGCCGCGGCCCGTGGCGGGCGATGTCGATCTCCTTCTCGTTGGACGGGGGCGGAACCGTCCGGCCGTCGGGTTGACGGATGATGACCTTCGAGGGCCTGTCTTCGGCGGATAGGTTCCCCAAGTCCAGCATCGGGCAACCGTTGGCCGCCAGCCGGTCCGACAAGACGGCTCGGCCGAATTCGTCAAGCCGCAGGTCCGCGGAATTGACGATTTGCACGGCGTGGTCTTCGGTGTGGAGATCCCCGTCTTCGTCGGTCACCTGCGTTTGGAACGCCAGGGGCCCGCTTCGGTGGGCGGTGAACGCGGCCGGGACCGTAAGGCGATAGACGTCCGTGGTGCCGTCCGCGACCGTCATGTCCAGGGGTTCGCTCTGAGAATCCTCATCATCGAATAGCGCCTGAACGGAATAGAGAGGAATGTCGTTCAGCGATGTGACGCTCATGCGGATTTCCGGACTCTCCTCCCAGCCGTTGATCTCCGTGAACCCGTCGACTACCATGGCCGCGACTTGCGAGACCGCCGGAGCGCCGCTCGTGGCCGGGGCCGTCGTGCTGAGGTCGGCGCCCGAAAGGACGGTGTCGGCCACCGTGGAGTTCAGGTCCACCATGGAGGTGTCCACGAGGAGAGGATACTTGGGCGTTTTTGAACTGGTGTAGAAGAGGACGCCGTTCTTGTAATATTTGACGACCCCGGACTCAACCGCCACCCGGAACACGTCGTTGGCCGCGAAGGTGATGTTTGTTTTCAGGTAGCCGTTTTCCCGGATCTCGGCGGAGCCATAGGCCAGGCGGATGGCGAAGTCGATGTCGCCCGAACGGTTGTTTGAATTGCCGTTGGAGAGGCCGGCATAGCGGTTCTTATTCACTTCGACCGCCGTGAACTCCACGTGGCCGTCCCCCGAGGCGATGGACTGCTGGGAAATGGCGCCCGCGTTGGCGATCCCGTCGGTGCCGGAGGTCTTCTTCAAGGTGTTGCCGGTGGCCGTGCATCTCACGAGGCTGGTCCAAACGACGTTCTGCGCGGTGCCGTTCCCGCCCGAGGTCGCAGTTGTGAACGTGAAGTCTTCCGAGACGGCCAAATTGCCCCCCGCATCACGGGATTTCACGCGGTAGTGATAGAGAGTCAGAGGGTTCAATCCGCTCAGCGTCACACTGTGGTTCGTCACGAGGGTCGAGTTGAGAGGGGAGGAACTTCCATAGGCGGTCGTCGGGCCGTATTCCACCTGGGTGTCGGCGGAATTGTTGGTGGTCCATGTGACGGTGGCCGCGCTGCTGGTGATGCCGACGGCTCCGACTGAAGAGATCGTGAGGGGCGTCGTTCCCTGGGAACCGCTGGAGAGCACTGCGTTTGCGACGGTCGCGTTCAGATCGATCATGGAGGTGTCCACGAGGAGGGGGTAGGCGGGGACCTTGGTGCTGGTGTAGAAGCGGACGCCGTTCTTGTAGTATTTGACCACGCCCGATTCCACCGCCACGCGGAACACGTCGTTGGCGGCGAAAGTGGTCTGGGCCATGGAGATGCCGTTCTCCCGGACCTCGGCCGTGCCGAAGGCCAGGCGGACGGCGAAGTCGATGTCGCCGGAACCGGTGTTGGTGTTGCCGTTGGAAAGACCCGCGTAGCGGTTGGTGTTGGTTTCCAGGGCTGTGAACTCCACGTATCCGTCTCCCGAAGCGAGGGTCTGTTGGGAGACCGCTCCCGCGTCGGACGATCCGCCGGCGCCGCTCGTTTTCTTGAGGGTGTTGCCGGTCGCCGTGCAGTTGACCAGACTGCTCCACACGATGTTCTCGACGCCGCCTCCCCCCGTGCCGCCGGAAGCGGCCGTGGTGAATGTGTTGTCGCCCGAAACGGCGAGGTTGCCGGCCGCGTCGCGGGATTTCACGCGGTAGTGATAGAGGGTTTGCGGGTTCAGGCCGCTCAAAGAGACGTTGTGGTTGGTGGCAAGAGAGGAATCCAATGAGGATGAGCTGCCGTACGAAGCGGTCGGGCCGTAATCCACCTGAGTGTCGGACGGTTCGTTGGTCGTCCAGGCGATGGAGGCGCCGCTGGAGGTGATGTTTGAACTGCCGATCCCGCTGAGGACGGGAGGCGTGGTGTCGGAGCCGGCCTGGGTGGTGAATGTATAGTCGCCCGAGACGGAAAGGTTGCCGGCCGCGTCGCGGGATTTCACGCGATAATGATAGAGAGCCTGCGCGCTCAGCCCGGCCAGGGAGGCGTTGTGGCTGGTCGTCATGGACGTGTTGAGGGCCGTCGAGTTGCCATAGGACGTGGTCAGGCCGTACTCCACCTGGGTGTCCGAAGGCTCATTGGTGGACCAGCCGACCGTGGCCGAATTGGAAGTCACGTTGGAGCCGGCCACCCCGCTGATCACGGGAGGGGTCGTGTCCGACGCGCCGCTGTAGGGGTTGCCTCTTCCGAGGTAGTTCCAAAAATAATTGGTCAAAGAGGAGTCCGAGCAGAACCCGCGCGAGACGCCGGCGTCCGTGCACATCTCTTTCTTGATCCGGGCTTCGAGCGGCCAGGGCCATAAGGCCTCTCCCGTCTCCGTGTTCCAGCCGGATTGCCCTTGAAGGGTGCCGCTGGCGCCTGTGCGGTTGACGATGGTTGCGCCAATCTGCCCGCCGGATTGCCCTGCGGTTTTCAGAGGAGTTCCCGATTCGATCCGGCCGAGATAGTTGAGGCCGTTCAGCTCCGGATCGTAGGTCACCATCCCGGTCCCGGAACTGCAGCTGGAATTGCCGAAGCAGTCATGGTAGGTGGCGGAAACGCCGTCCAGAGCCGTCGTCCGGTTCTTGATGATGACGTTCGATATGGCAACGCTGCCCGACCCCCAAAAGCCGATGCCGCCCGCCCAGGAGCCGTTCGAGAGCTTGGACCGGCCGATGGTGACGTTTTTGATGGAGACGTTGTTGCGAGACCCCACTCCCATGGCGATGCCGCCGCCCCGGTTGTCCCAAAACACGCAGTCCCGGATGGTGGGGTTTGAAATGGTCCCGCTGTCGTCCAGAGAAAGCCCCTGTCCTTGGGTGGCGAGGGCGATGGAGCCGAGCCAGGAGTTGCTGTCGTTGCCGTGAGCCACGGACGTGTTCTTCACCGCATAGAAAGCGGCGTTCCAGGAGCTGTAAGTCAGGTCGGAGTCGATCACGATCACGTTTTGCGCCGAGCAGTTGGACGAGGCGTAGAAGTTGATGGCGGCCTCAGGGTCGCCTTTGGTGTCCGTCCAGCCGCCGTCGTGGCGGATGACGGCGCGGCGGAAAACGACGCGGTCCGAGTTGTATACGAGGACGTTGTAGCGGCCGCCCAGGCCGTGGAACCAATTGTCTTCGAATAGGATGTCGGCCGTGTCGCTGTAGTCGTTGGAGCCGACCGTGGTGGCGGCGCAGTTACCCGAGGAACAGCCGCCTTTGAACTCGTTCCGGAAAAATTTGAGATGGTTCCCGAGCACGGTGCGACCGTCGTCCTGGAACCGCAGGCCTTCGAATTGGAGGTAGGCATCGGTGTGGTCCATGGCGAGCCCGCCGGTGAGGATGACGGCGCCATCGGTCTCCGCCTTGATCGTGATGTAGCCGCTGGAAGAGCCGTTCGGCAGGTTCGAGAGAGAGTTCGCGGATCCGCTGTATGTGCCGTCCCGGAGGACGAGCGCATCTCCCGGCGCCAGGCAGCCCAGGCCCGCGGAAATGGTTTTGCGCGGCGTGGACGAACTGGTCGCTTGCGAACAACTGTTCGTGTCGCTCCCCGAGTTGGAAACGTAATACGTCGAAGCCAGAGCGCACAACGGAACGGCTGTCAGCACGGCTGAAAAGGCGAGATGGTAAAGCGCTTTAACAAAGATGCGACACAACGACTTTGGATTGCGGACTCTCATGGAAGTGGTCCCCCGATCACGATCTGGATTGAGCCCGAACGTTCTTCGGGCGAAGGTTATCGTGTTGTGGGCGGCAACGAGTTGTTGTCGATGCGCGGGTGAATAGCTACGAGGGGGCGACTTGGAATAACGTGGAAAGTAAGACCTTCTCCGCGGAGCGCGGTAAAGGAACAGCCCTCAGGAACTACTTGCCGCATGCCGAAAATCAATACGACGGTTCCAGCACTTGGTCTTAAGAGTTTAAGCAAAAAAAATATTTTATGCAAGATTTATTTTTCGAACCTGTTTCCGAGACAAAACATTGCGATTTATTAGAAAATGATAGAATGGCATGCGACCATGAGCAAAAAAAAATCCAGCCTCGCCCGCTGGGATAAGACGTACCTATGGCACCCCTTTACGCAGCAGGCCGATTGGGAGAAAGACGATCCTCTCATCATTCAATCGGCCAGGGGCTCGTATTTGACGGATGTGGAAGGACGGCGTTACCTGGACGGCGTCTCTTCCCTGTGGGTGACGGTGCATGGCCACCGACACCCCGCCTTGGACCGGGCGGTCAAATCCCAATTGGCCCGGATGGCCCACACCACGTTCCTGGGCCTCACCCACGAACCCGCCATTCTCTTGGCGAAAGAGCTCGTGCGGATCGCTCCGCGGGGACTCCGCCGCGTTTTTTACTCGGACAACGGATCCACGGCCGTCGAAGTGGCTTTGAAAATGGCGTATCAATACGGACGGCAGCAAACGTCGCCGCTCCGGACGGAATTCCTGGCCTTGAAGAATTCGTATCACGGCGACACGCTGGGGTCCGTTTCCATCGGAGGGATCGATCTCTTTCATAAGGCGTTCAAACCGCTCCTTTTCCGGGCGCGCTTCGCGATCAGTCCCCACTGTTACCGGTGCCCGTATCGGAGGGAAAGAGGGGGAGGCTCCTCGCGCATCGGGAACGCGGGGGGAAACATCTCGGCCCCCAAGCCCGGAGACTCCCGGAAGGAGACGGGTTGCCGTTGGGAATGCCTTCGGAGCGCGGAGGTCGTTTTTCAGTCCCGTCGCGGACGGCTGGCGGCGGCGGTCATCGAGCCCTCCGTGCAGGGCGCGGCGGGGATGATCGTCATGCCGCGCGGCTACATGAAGGGGTTCGAAGCGCTCTGCCGGCGGGAAGGCGTTCCGCTGATTTGCGACGAAGTGGCCACGGGTTTCGGGCGCACGGGGGCCATGTTCGCCGTCGATCACGAGGGCGTCTCGCCGGACATCATGTGCGTGGCCAAATCCATCACCGGCGGATACCTGCCTTTGGCCGCCACGTTGACGACCGAAAGAATTTATCAAGCGTTCCTGGGGCGCTATGAGGAGTTCAAGACTTTTTATCACGGGCATACTTACACAGCGAACCCCCTGGCCTGCGCGGCGG
Organism: Elusimicrobiota bacterium; assembly: GCA_016207625.1. Classification (GTDB taxonomy): domain Bacteria; phylum Elusimicrobiota; class Elusimicrobia; order FEN-1173; family FEN-1173; genus JACQPF01. Next base: position 6,261 of record JACQPF010000061.1, read on the forward strand.
CTCTGGCCAACCTCGAGCTGTATCGCACGCAAAGGCTGCTCCGGGACGTCGGGCGCAAAGCCGGGTGGCTGGCGCAAGCGCTCGACGGCCTCCGCTCCCTGCCGATCGTCGGCGACGTGAGGCAGATCGGGTTCATGGCCGGCGTGGAGTTGGTTCAAGACCCGGGAACCCGGCGGCCTTTCCCGCCCGCGTGGAAGATCGGCCAGAAGGTCTGCCTCGCGGCGCGCGAACGCGGCCTGTGGCTTCGTCCTCTGGGCGACGTCATCGTGATCCTGCCTCCGTTGGGGATTGCCGACGGGGATCTCCGCCGGCTGTTTCGCGGAGTGCGTGAAGCCATCCTCGAAACGGCTTATTCACTTTCAAAGGAGGACGGCCGCCTCCCATGAAAAAACCAAGGGACACGTGGGTGTTCTTTCTCCTCCTGACGGCGTTCTTGGCGCTCTGCTTTTCCCTCCTCGCGTTCCCGGATTTGGGGACGACCCTCTTCCCTCTCCTGGGCGTCCTCATCATTGCGGTGTCCTGGCTGATGGGCCCGGGCGTCTCCGCGCTTCTCGTCCTCCTGGGCACTTTGATCTGTTTCGGCCTCTGGAACCTCTGGCCCTCCGATCAACGGGCCTTCCTGTTCTTCGGCGTGGTCCAGTTGTGGGGGATTTGGTCTTTCCTGAGGTCGTGGGATCTCCGCTCGCTGCAGGAGCGGTTCCAATTCGAAACCGTGCGGCAGGGCCATATGAAGAAGGAAGAGGACCTCAAAAAAGACATCGAGTTCTACAAGCGGCACACGGAAAAAATGAAAGCGGAATCCGCGCACCGTCAATATTTGGCCACCTGCGCCAAAGATTTGGGCGCCGTGTTGGACGGAGCGGAGATCCAGGCGCGCCTGCTCCCCTGGGTGAAACGGTTTTTCCCTGACTCTCAAGCCTTCCTCACGGGACTGCAGGAACACGAGCCGGCGGACGCCTGGGTCGCCCAGCGCCGCCAGCCGCTTCTCTGTGAGGACGTCTTGAACCACCCGAGGTTCAAAGGAGCCCATGTGGAGGCGGGGACCCGATGCCTGATGGTGGCTCCGTTGTTCGTCGAAAACAAGATCCTGGGCGCTCTGAGGGTGGAGAGCGCTCTCCCGCGCCGGTTCAGCCGGGACGACTTGAGGGTGCTGGACGCGCTTTCGACGATGGCGTCTCTCGCGCTCGACAACGCCGTCTTGTACCACCGCGTTGAGCAACTGGCCGTGCGGGACGGCCTCACCCAGCTGCTCACGCACCGCGCCTTCGAGGAGCGTTTGGAGGAGGAGCTCCTGCGCGCCGGCCGCTACCGGTCCTCCGTGGGCCTCCTCATGGTCGACGTCGACCATTTCAAGAGGGTCAACGACATCTATGGCCACTCCGCCGGTGACGATGTGTTGCGCCGCGTTTCCCGAAAGCTGGCCGAGATGGGGCGGCCGGTGGACGCGTCCGCCCGCTATGGAGGAGAGGAGTTTTGCCTCCTCCTCGTCGAATCGAGCCGGTCCTCGGCGCTCGAGACGGCCGAGCGGTTCCGGCAGGAAATATCCCGGGAGCGTTTCGAATCCAATGGAGCGGTTTTCGGCGTGACGGTCAGCGTGGGGGTGTCGATCTATCCCGACGAGGCGACGACCTCGCCGCAGTTGGTCCGGCTGGCCGATCAGCGTTTGTACCGAGCGAAAGGCGAGGGGCGGAACCGCGTGGTCGGAGGCGAAGCGGCATGAGGATGCTCGAGCTTTTGTTTTGGCCCCTGTTCCCGTTCCTCGGGTTCTGGATGCGAGCGCGTTTGGGATCCGCATCGCCGAGGTCGCGAACCGCGGCGGTTTGGGCGGGAGCGCTGGCGGGGGGGATCGGCTGGGCGGCCGATGGGACGCTTCGCTCCTTGGCCCTGGGGCCATGGCTGGCCACGGGAGCGGCTTGGTTGGCGGCGGCCGGTTACGTGTTGTCCCGCGCCGGGGGCGATGAGCGGATCCAAAGGGAAACCGCGGCCGCCCTGGCGGACCTCGGGAAGAGCGTTGCGGCGCTCGAGAGAGAACACGCCAACTTGAGAAACGAGTTGGACAAGCACGAGCGTGAACGGGGCCGCGCGTTCCACATCTACAGCTTGGCGAAATCTCTGACGGAACCCCTGTCCTGGGACAGCCTCATCACCCGGTTCGGCGACGTGCTCCAGAAGGTCACGGGGTCCTCCGATTTCCTGCTTTTCCTGCCCGCGGATTCCACCGGGCGCTTGGAGCTGAGATGGCAGCGGGGAGCCTGGTCCGTGGAGGCGCTGCCGGAAACGAATTCCCAGAAGCATCCCCAGTGGGTCTCTTCGGGATCCGAGACGCTCCTCCAGGTTCCTCTTTGGCAGGAGGAGTCTCTCCTGGGCCTCCTCTGGGTCCGGTGGATGGACGCCTCGCACCCCTCCGTGACGGACATCGCGCAGATTTTTGAGCAGCTCATCATCGGTTTTCAAAAAGCCAGGTTGTTCGATCGGATGGAATCCCTTTCCCGTATCGACGGGCTCACGGGAGTGCTGCGGCGGCAGACGTTCTTGGATCACGTGGAGCAGGAATGGAACCGCGGCAAGCTGTTCAAAACGCCCTTTAGCTTCTTGTTGGTGGACGTGGATCATTTCAAGCGGGTCAACGATTCTTATGGTCATCCGGCGGGAGACGCGGTGTTGTCCCGCATGGGCCGTCTCTTAAGCGAAGGGGTCTACGAAACGGATTTCGTCGGCCGGTACGGCGGAGAGGAGTTCGGCGTTTTGTTGCCCCGCGCCCAAGCCGAAGGCGCCCTGCGACGCGCCGAGGCCCTCTGCGGACGGGTGGCCGCCGAGCGTTTCCCCATCGGATTCAAGGAGATCCAAGTGACGATCAGCATCGGCGTGGCCCACAGCCCGCAGGACGCGGGAACCGTGGCTTCGCTGATTGAGGCCGCCGATCGCGCTCTCTATGCGGCCAAAGAGGGGGGAAGAAACCGGGTGGTCAGTTTTTCAAGTCTGCCGGCGGATCTCAAAGAGAAGCCGAAAACAAAATAAGGAAGGCGTTCAGGCCCCCGGCCGTGCGTCGTCGCACACCGCACCGGCCGCTGGGGAACCAGTCCCGTCGGTTCCCCCCGTCGGCACAGCCGACGGGGCCCCCCTCCGCTATGCGGCCTGTGCGGCATGCGCCGCCGCCCGCCCGGGGGCCTGAACGCGACAATGATGGAAATGAGTATAAAAAGGAGAGTTCAAATGAAAAGATTCTGGATCTGGACGTTGGCGTTGACGGCGGCGGTTTTTCAGTTCGCCGAGGATGGGC
>JACQPF010000012.1 GCA_016207625.1 Elusimicrobiota bacterium
GAAGGTGAACTCGGAGCCCTCCAAGCTTGCGCGCAGAAGGTTCAACGCGTCGGGATCGTCGTCGATCCCGATGATGACCTTCCGGCTCTCCTCTTTCTTGGGCGTTTCGACGACGTGAGGCGCCGCCGGCAGGGAAGGCGCTTCTTCTTCCAAAGGCAGTTTAATATGGAACCGGGTCCCCAGCATCGGCTCGCTTTCCACGTCGATCGATCCGTCCAGCAAACCCAACAGTTTCTTCGTAATGGCCAATCCCAATCCCGTCCCTCCATATTCGCGTGTGGAAGAGGCGTCCAGTTGTTTGAATTCCTGGAACAATTGAGGGATGTCCTCCGGCTTGATCCCGATGCCGGTGTCCCGCACTTGGATCTCCACTTGGCGATCGGCCGCCAAGCGTTCGGCCTTGACGGAGACGCCCCCTTGATGGGTGAACTTGATCCCGTTCCCGATCAAATTGATCAGCACCTGTTTGATCTTGGTCTTGTCGCTGCGCAGGGTAATGTCTTCCGGGACGTCATAGGAAAGCTCCAGGTCCTTCTCCTTCGCCAAGGACCCCATGGTCTCCACCACTTCCCGTACCAGTTCCGACAGGCGGCAGGATTCGAGGTACACCGGCATCCGGCCCGCCGCCAGTTTCGAGAGGTCCAACACGTTGTTGATGAGCTGAAGGAGGTTCTTGGCGTTCGCCTCGATCCTCTTCAACCCCTGCGCCTGCTTCTCGGCCAAGGCCCCGTAGGCCTCATCCAGGAGGAGGGCCGTGTATCCGATGATGGCGTTCATGGGCGTCCGGAGCTCGTGGCTCATGTTGGCGAGGAATTCCGATTTCAATCGGTTCAGCTCCTGAAGCTCCACGAGCTGCCGGCTCATGTTCCGTTTTTCCAGGGCCCGGGTGATGAGCCGGAAGAGGTCCTCCAGTTGGAACGGCTTGGTGATGTAATCATAGGCCCCGCGGCGCATGCTTTCTAAGGCGGTGTCGATGGTGGCGTGTCCCGTGATCATGATCACTTCGATCTTCGGGTCCAGGCCTTTCAGCGCCACGAGCGTCTCAAGGCCTCCCATCTTAGGCATGGTGAGGTCCGAGACGGCGAGATCGAACCCGCCCGTCTTCGCTTTTTCGAGGCCGTCTTGCCCGTCCGCCGCCGTCACCACGCCGTATCCGCGGGTCGTGAGCTCGAAGGTCAGGAGCTCACGGAACCCCAACTCGTCATCGATCACGAGGATCTTAGGCGGCGTGGTCTCGTTTGGTTTCTCTTCCATCTCGCACCTCAGGCCGTCAGCATCAGAAGCTTCGCCAGGACGGTCGTTTCCAAATAACTCAACTGAAAAGGTTTCACGATGTAATCGAACGCGCCCATCTCCATGCAGCGCCGGGCCGTCGTGAGGTCGTTGTTGGCCGTGATCATCATCACCGCCACCTCATGATCGATCCCTTTCAGGGCCTTGAGCACCTCCAACCCGTCCATCTTCGGCATGCGCATGTCCAAGAGAACGAGATGCGGACGGTCTTGCTTCACCCGGGAGAGCGCCTCCTCTCCGTCTGAAGCGGTGAGGACTTCAAAACCCTTCCCCTTCAAAAACCGTTCCAGGACGTCCCGGACCACCTGCTCGTCGTCCACCACGAGGATCCGCCCCTTCCGGGCCTTGGCGGCGCCGGCGGCGGACGCCAATAGCCTCCGGGCGACCCGCCGGACGTCCTCGACGAAGAGCCGGCGGTCGTCCTTCACAACCAGGTACTCCAGGCCGCCCAGCTCGGCGGCCTTCTTGCGGGCGTCTTCAGAGGGACCGCCCACGACGACCACCCGCGCCCAGGGGTCCTGCTCCTTCAGGCGGGAGAACACGTCCCAGCCTCCTTCGTGCCGGGTGTGGATCCTCAGGAACGTGAGGTCCGGTTTTTGGTTCCGGAACAAAAGCGCGCCGTTCAGACCGTCCGCGGCCGCATGGACGGTGTGCCCCTCCTGTTCCAGCGCTTCGCGCAACAGGTCGGTGATGCCGAGAGTGTCGTCAATAATGAGTACGGTGCCCACGGTTGCTCTCCGTTTACCCGAACAGCGCTTCTTTGATCCTCACCAACAAATGATCCAGGTTGAAGGGCTTCAAGATGAAATCCGACGCGCCCCCCTTCATGGCGTGGACGGCTGTCTCCACCGTCCCGAACCCCGTCACGACGATGACGGAAATGTCCGGCCTTTTCTGCTTGATTTCCTCCAGGAGCTTCAACCCATCCAGTTTCGGCATCGTGAGGTCCGTGATGACCAGAGAATACTTCCCCCCGGCGGCCCTCGCCATGGCCTCCGCCCCGTCTTTGGCGACCTCCACGTCCAGGTCGTGATCGCTCAAATACCACTTGAGCATGTCCCGGAAACCCGGCTCATCGTCCACGACCAAAACCCATCGGCGCGGCTTTGCGTCCGGAGCGCCGCCGCTCGGTTTCGTTTCCCCCGTGATCATTTCACCCGTCATATGACCCCCTGACTCTCTCGGCCGGCGGCGTACGCATCGTCGACTCGTGCCGAGTCCCCAAACCGTATTGATCGTTTTCCCGTCCGGTCCGTGCGGGGAACTTGATGATGAACTCCGTCAATCCGGGACGGCTTTGCACCTCGATGGTCCCGGAATGCTTTTTGATGATCTCGTACACGAGGCTTAAGCCCAGCCCCGTTCCCTTTCCCACGGGCTTCGTGGTGAAGAACGGGTCAAAGATCCGGGGCATGATCTCCGGGGCGATTCCGAAGCCGTTGTCCGCTACCTTCAAGCACACCCATGAATGAGGCCGATCTTCGATGAGCTCGGTTTTCACGGAAAGGACCCCGCCCTTCGGCATGGCGTCCAAAGCGTTGTTGGCCAGGTTGATGACCACCTGCTGAAGCTGGTTCTTGTTCCCCAGAATGCGAGGGATGCTCTCGGACAAATCCCGTCGGACGTCGGTCTTGTCCATCCGCGCCTGCGCCTGGATGAGGGAGATCGCGCCCTCCACCGCCACGTTCAAGTCCATCGGCTCCCTTTCCGCGTGGGTGGTCCGGGAGAACGTGAGGAGGTCCTGCACAAGGTTTTTGCAGCGCGTGGCTTCGCGCTCGATGGATTTCAAGGGCAGTTCCAAGGGGTCCCCGGAGGAGAGCCGCCGCACGAGGCCTTGGGCGAAGCCCAGGATGACCCCCAAGGGGTTGTTGATTTCATGGGACACGCCCGCCGCCAATTGTCCGACGGCCGCCATTTTCTCGGACTGGAGCAGGCGCTCTTGGAGTTTCTTGATCGGGCGCATGTCGTGGATCACGTAGACCGTGCCCTTCAACTGGCCGCTGTCTCCCCGGATCACGCCTTCCGAAATGGAAACGGGGATTTTCTCGCCCTCTTTCGTCACGTAGATGTTGTCGCTGATGGAGACGATGCGGTCGATGGATTGGCCCACCAGCTCGCCCTCGGAATATCCCGACAACGCGGTCGTCCCCTGGTTGACCATGTTCACCGTTCCGTCCGGATCGGTCACCACGATGCTGTCCGGAATGGAGTCCAGGATCGAATCCAAATAGTCCCGCGACACGGTCGACTTCTTCAGGTTCTGGGTCATGATGTTGAACGCCGACGCCAGCTCCCCGATCTCATCCCGCGTCCGGGCGGCCACCTGCACCTCCATCTCCCCTCCCGCGATCCGCTTGGTGGCGTTCACGAGTTCCTTCAAAGGCAGGATGATCACGCGCACGAAGATGTTCGTCAGGAGGATCCCCAAGAGGACGAAAAGAGCCGAGAGGCCGATGGCGTACCGGCGGATCCGGGCCAACTTCCCTTGCGTCGGCGCCAAATCGAACTCGACTTGGACGCTGCCGATCTCCTCCAACTGAGAGGATTGGCCGGACTCATGGGCTTCCGGTCCCGTGCTCGGCTGGGCGCCCGGTTCGGTGATCGAGATGGGGCCCAAGAGGGAATCCACATCGACCCCGCCGCCATACATCTTCTGCGTCAAGACGGGATGGGTGGTCAAGTAAGAGGGCTGCCGGGAGCGCCCCATTTCGATCAAGACCGCCCCATTATCGTCCATCACTTTCACGTTGTTCACGTCTTTTTCACGCATCACGCCGCTGGCGATCTGGCTGAGCGTGGGAACGTTGTGGGTCAGGATCCCGTACTCGGAGTTGAACGCCAAGTTCACGGTGATGGATTGGAACCTCGCCATGGACTCCTTCATCAGCAAGTCTTTCTCGGCGAGGTAACTGCTGATGACTAGGACGGTCGAGCTGATCGCCATCAGCGTGGAGAACACCAGGCTGAGCTTGATCCCAAGGTTGTTCCAACGAATTTTGATCGGCATTTTCAAGACCCGTTCGTCCCGGAAAGCATCTTCTCCAGCTTCCGGGTCATCTCATTTGCGGTGAATGGCTTCGCCAAAAAATCGTCGGCTCCGGCCTCAAGAGCCTTCTCCCGGTATTCCTCCGCATCGTAGCCGGAGATGGCCAGGATCTTGATCCCTTTCGAGCGGGCATCGTCCCGGACTGTGTGGCACAC
>JACQPF010000049.1 GCA_016207625.1 Elusimicrobiota bacterium
ATCAACACCAGATCGGCCGATTCGACAAACTTGCGATCGTAGCGGAGGTGCAGCGGATGCGTCCGAGGGAAGTTCACAAAAGCCGGGCGACGAGACTCCATGACCGGAATGGAAAGCAGCTCGCAGAGCTGCACCAAATTTTCCACCGCCCGCGCATTACTGCCCAGGTGTTCGGTCACAACGACGGTATTTTGGGGGCCGCGGTGATTAAGGCCCTGATGGACGGCCCCATGGGGTTCCGGAAACGGCGTTCAGCTCTCGAAGGGCGGGCCCTTTTCGGCGGGCGCGAACGCGGGGACTACGGGGTTTTCGGGAGGGCGGGAGACGGGCCGCTCCGACAAGCGCGGCACGCGCCTAGCGGCGACAGGCGAACGCCGACTTTTGAAGAATTGGCCCGATACGCGGGTGTTCCGGAAAGGAACCGGGGCAACCTGATCGGCGCCCTGCGCGCCCTGTCCCTCATGGGGCTCCTCACGGAGACTCGCCAGGAAGGGCCCCAAGGCGTTGACGACTTAAGGACCCGTTATGCCCTCACGGAGCAAGGCCGCCTGGCCCTCGATTTGGCGAAGGAAGGCGTGTATGACGATATCGTCGGGGCGTCCGCGCACTTCGTCAATTATTGGCATTTCCTGCGCGGCCCTCCGAGGTCCTTGGAGAGATGGGTGATGAGAGGTCGGGCCCTGCTGTTGTCCCTTCTCGTCAGCACCGGTTTTCGCCCCGCCTATACTTTGGACTTCTCCGTTCGTCCTGAATCCCGTCAGCAGGCCCTGGCCGAACTCAAGCAATTGGTCGAGAAAGACACAAATGGATGGAACCTTTCTCATGAGGGCCGAGTGGCGGATCAGGTTCGGGACCACCTTCGCGGCGCGCTCCGCTCCTCCGTGCTTCTGGCCCTTTGGAGGAACGACGATCGCTCCGATGCCGCCCGCGTCCTACACGGGCCCAAGGGCAAACGGTCCATCCTGTACGACCTGCTCAAAGACAAAAAGATCAACTTGAAGGATCTCAGCCAAGCCTACGATCGTGCGTTCTTGGACGTGGTTTTTGATTATCTCGCGCGGGACGGATTCGTCGCCATCGCCGGTAACGAAGTCAGCTTGACAGAGCTGGGGAAGATTTTCCTTGAGAAGACGGGGAGCTACGGCGTCACCCACGCTTACCTGAAATCCTACGCCATCTCCGATGAGCTGTTTTGGGGAAACCCGGATCCCTGGGGCATCTCCGAGGACAAGCAGCTCGATCGACTTGAAGACATCCAGGCCTCCAAAGACGCCCACCACAATTATCTCAAAAGGAACATCTATCCCCATTTGAAAGGCCAGTTCGACCGGCCTATCGAAGAGCAGAGCGCCGGCATCACGGTGATCGGCGTGGGCTCGGGCGAACTGGCGGCACAGGAAATCAAGTATGTCGTGGAGCAAACGGAACGCCGCAACCACCTGGACACCCATCCGCTCTATTTCGTCGCCGTGGACCTGAGCCTTGAGTCGCTCCAAACCACGGAAGTCACTCTCCAGCGCGAGCTCGGCGCATTGGAGGGCATTGAGGTGATTTGGACCGACCGTCCGCCGGAGCGTTCCGCGAAGGCGGGCAAGGGAGCCCGGCGCATTTACGTCACTCTGCTTCGCGGCGACATGAACAAACCGCAAAAAATCAATGAGGACCTCCTCGCGCGCCGAATCCCCGTCGTCGAGGACGGCGCCGAGCGGCCCTTGAGCCTGAAAGACCTCGTCGCCATGCAGGAGTTCGGCCCCCACGACCGCGGCGTGTCCGTGCTGGTCGACAATGTGCAGGACGCGCTCACGCTTATGCGGGAAAGAATCGTATGGGCCAAAAGGAACAATGCCGAGGCTCTTCAGCAAGTCCTGGGCGAATTGGGCGTCAAGGACATTCCCTCGGACGACGAGGCCCTGATCACCGTCGTGCTCAACCAATTCACGACGCCTTTCACGAACAAGGGCCAACTCGTCCCCGCCGTGGTGGGCGGAGCGGACCTTGTCGCGTTCTTCCTGGGGTGGTCCAGCGCCTCCGCGGCGCTCCTGGCTTTGGACCTCCACTCCGCGCGGACGAATTCGGAGGAAGAGCCCCTTCCTCGGGACTTGAAAACGCGGATGCGCTTTCAAAAGAGCGCCCTGGGGGCTTACCAGCTCAGCCAGGTGCTGACGCAGACCATCATGCCTTTCTATGAGCACAAATTGGCCGCGGTGCTGGCGGGCTTCACGCTTCAATACCGGTTTGACAAGGCCAAGAAAGAGATGGACCTGCTCCCCGGCAAAGAGCTGGCCATCGTCAGCATGGCGACGTACACTCGTCCGGTTCTTGAAGAACCGGCTCGGCAGGACTTGGAAACCCTCAGGCAACGCGATGCCTCTTTTATGCGGGACGCCATTCAATATCAACGGGCCGCCACTCGCGAAAGAAAGAATCCCTTTTCCGCCCGTGTGGGGGCTGTCGTCGTGAAAGACGGGCGGGTCATCGGCGGGGGATACAACCATTACGGGCCCCTCCATGCCGAGCATTTCGCCGTCATCAACTCCCTCCGCTTTGAAATCGCGCGCAACACGACCCTGCCTCTCGAACGGAGGACGGCCCTGGAGACCCGCCTACGTCAAATTGAACTGACGATCCGCCGGCCCGTCAACAACGAGTTCCACGAAAGGCTGAACAGGGACTTGATGAGGATCGATGCGGCGTTGGGGCATGTCCTGCGCGGGACGGAAGTGTTCGTGACCCTGGGCACCTGCAACAAATGCTCTCAAATCCTGGCGGACCTGGGAGTGGGGCGCGTCGTTGTGGCGGTGGAGAGCGTGAACCCGAAACACAACGCCGCCGCGCTCAAGAAAGCGGGGATTGAAATCGCGACGGGCGTCTTGGCGGACGAGGCGCGCCGGTGGACCTGGGGCTACCTGTTCGTCGTCACGCGCCTCCCGAGGCTCTATGAGGCGGCCCAACGCTTTTCACGTTTGATGAACGCGGTTTTTCGCGGACTCAGCCCCAGCGGGAAAAAGAATGCAAGGCACCCCGACGTGCGTGTGAAAAAGGCGAAATCCGTCGAGTATCAAATGAATTTCATCGAACAAGAGGGCGACGTGGTCCGCGTCCTTCGTGAACTGGTCCTGGGCGGCGAGGCCGGCCCGGTCGGGTTCGATGTCGTGCGGTTGGAAGCCGATCATGTGCGCGCCGTCGAAGGACAGTGGGACTCGCGCCGATGGGAGCGGTTCCTTTCTCAAGGGTTGAGGGCTCTCCGCGATGAGGCCGCGACGGGAGCCGACCGGGACGTTTTAGGCGGTGCATCGTCGTCCCCCGAGGCGTTTGCGAGAGGCGTGGCCCGCGCCCGGACGGATCCCGGGTTCCGGCGAGCCGCCGCCCGCCGCATTTTGGAACGCGCGATGCGGGCCGGAGGCCAAAGCGACGTCCTTGCGCTTACGGCTCTCCTGCGGGCTTCGGGACGTTCATTCACGCAAGAGCTCAAAGGACTCCAGGCGGGAACCGCAAGCGAAACCCGAGCGGCGCTCCGGGAAGATGCGGATTTCGTTTTGCAGATGTTTTTTGCCTTCGATGGGGGCGGAGCCCGCGAGGAGACCATCGACCGGCTGAATGAGGCGCTTGAGGCCTTCTACAACCGTCCGCTTCGCCGCGCGTTGATTGCCGACGCCCTCCAAACGGCCGGCCGATCCAGCGCCCCGGAGCATCGGGACGACGTCCTGGTCATCAACCTGAGCGGGGCTTCGGATGAGGATTCGGCGGCCTTGCGGGATCTGTTGAGAGGTTTGGCCCGCCGCATGGAGACGGACGCGGAATCCGTTGCCGGGAAGGTGGTCTTCATCTCCAACGAGTCTTCGAAAAACGGCGTCCAGGTGCTGGACGGCCTCATCGGCCAATATCCCGAGTTCGGGATTTTCCGAAACAAGGTCGCTTGCGTGACCCCGGCGGACAATTCTGTTTTGGCGTTGAATGGAAAGATATCTCTCTTGGGCCTTCTGGAGTTGTTGCGGGATGGGGGCAGGAATTTGGTGAGGTCGGTTCGCCTCGTCAGCCCTTCCACGGACAGCCTGGACGAGACGGGCCTGAGCCCGGAGGACCGGGGTCGCTTTCAGTTCGTGATCTTGAAGGATCTGGTGAAAAAGATCGAGGACCAGATCGAAAAGATAAAATTCTTCGCGATCCAGGCCTAATGATTTACACGTTGAACCGGAAGTAGACCACGTCGCCTTCCTGCATGA